>JBBSRS010000411.1:0-3091 GCA_038242795.1 Burkholderiales bacterium | reverse complement strand
TCGCACCAGTTCAGGGACATGGGGCTGAAGGAGGGCGAAAAGCTGGCGGTCACCCCCCGCAAGGCCCGCGTGTTCGTCGACGCGGGTGAGGGGATTTGACGGCCGGTATTTCCTTGGTTTGAGTACTTTGCATGGTCTGGGGGCTTGTGACTGCACGTCAAAGTAATACCCAAGCTTTCCATAGAACGATGCCTATCATGCTGAAGACCCCAGTGCATCGGCAACTTGTACAACGCCGTGCATGGGCGTTCAACCCTTGCCAATGTGTGGTTCATGGCTCTCGAGCCTCAATCCGCCATTTAAAAATCCCTCCAGCCAATCAAGAAAATTGACTTGCCAAAAAGCTCCGGAGTTGGACAACAAGGGTTTCTTTCTTACAAAAAATTGCGCCATATCAGGGCAAACCCTCTCATCAAACACAACCTAGGGACGTTGCTATGGTGCAGGCCTAAAAATTGCGTTATGTTCTGCCCCGTTGAGTTAAAAAAATGTTCTCAACCTTCACAGGTAATTTTCTAACCGGAGTTTTTTTATGCAGATGAAATTGAAATTGACAGCGTTGGCAGCCGTTGCGATGGTGGCGGGCATGGCTTCGGCGCAGGATGCTGTTGTGAAAATTGGTCATGTGGCACCGATGTCGGGTTCACAGGCGCACTATGGAAAAGACAACGAAAACGGCGCACGCATGGCTGTTGAAGAGTTGAACACCCAGAACATTGTCATTGGCGGTAAAAAAATCAAGTTTGAGCTGGTGGCCGAAGACGATGCCGCTGACCCGAAACAGGGCACGGCAGCCGCACAAAAACTGTGCGATTCCAAGGTTGCCGGCGTGGTCGGACACCTGAATTCAGGCACGACGATTCCTGCTTCCAAGGTCTACAACGACTGCGGGGTTCCGATGGTGACCGGTGCTGCCACCAACCCCAACCTGACCAAGCCGGGTTACAAGACAACCTACCGCATCATCGCCAACGACAACGCTCTGGGCGCGGGTCTGGCCTTTTATGCAGCCGACGCGCTGAAACTGAAAAAAGTCGCCATCATTGATGACCGCACGGCCTACGGCCAGGGCGTCGCCGAAGTGTTCAAGAAAACAGCTTTGGCCAAGGGCATGACGGTGGTCGACGAACAGTTCACCACCGACAAGGCCACCGACTTCATGGCGATTCTGACGGCGGTCAAATCCAAGAATCCGGATGCCATCTTCTTCGGTGGCATGGACCCCCAGGGCGGCCCGATGTTGCGCCAGATGGAGCAACTGGGCATGAGCAACGTCAAGTACTTCGGTGGTGACGGCATCTGCACCGCAGAACTGGCCAAGCTGGCCGCCGGTGCAAAAACCATCGGCAATGTCATCTGCGCTGAAGGCGGTGCGTCCCTGGCCAAAATGCCAGGCGGCGAAGCCTGGAAAAAGCGTTATGACGCCAAGTACCCCAACCAGTTCCAGGTTTACAGCCCCTACACCTATGACGCCACGTTCCTTCTGGTCGACGCCATGAAGCGTGCCAATTCGACCGATCCGAAGGTCTACACGCCTGAGCTGATCAAATCGAATTTCAAAGGCGTGACAACCACCATCGCCTTCGAGCCCAATGGCGAGTTGAAGAACCCTGCCATCACGTTGTATGTCTACAAAGACGGCAAAAAATCCGCTCTGAACTGATATCTGTGCTGACCTTTGAAGGTCAGTGGGTCAGGAAGTAGAGGCAAGCATCCCAAAACGCCCTGCGCAAGAAATTGTGCAGGGCGTTTTCAGTTGGTATTCATGGAGGCCAGGGGGTTTTATTCAGGAATTTCCCAGTGCCATGGTTCGCGCTTCAATCACATCAATCAATTCCTGGGGGTCGAAAGGCTTGGTCAGGTGCAGGTCGAAACCGGCTTCAATCGATTTCAGCCGGTCGCTATCCTGGCCCCAGCCTGTGGCTGCGATCAGCAGGGGAACGCTTCCCTCGGGCTGTGCGCGTATGCGCTGCGCAACTTCATACCCGTTGAGGCCTGGCATCCCGATGTCAAGCACCATGATGTCGGGCCTGAGCTGGGTCGCCAGTTCGATTGCATGAAATCCATCAGGCGCCGTGACCACGGTGTAGCCATCCATGCGGAGGAGTTCTGCCAGCGTTTCAGCAGAGTCGTGGTTGTCATCGGCAATCAGGATGGTGCGGGATTTGACCGGGTTGAACAAGGGCTGCACCGTTTCAACCGCCCTATCGTGTGCAGCCGTTGACCCGCCGTAGGGAACACGCACCTCAAACCGGCTACCCCGGCCGGGTCCGGCACTGTGGGCTGAAATTTCACCGCCATGCAGTTCGACCAGCCCCTTGCACAGTGCCAGACCGATTCCAAGCCCGCCTTCCGCCCTGTCAAGCGCGGATTGCTCCTGTGCAAACATCAAAAACACCTTTTGCCGCGTGGCAGGACCCATGCCGATGCCGTTGTCGCTCACGTCAAATACCAGCCGTGCGTTGTCCACCCTGATGTCCAGGCTGATGGTGCCGCCAGGGTCGGTGTACTTGGCGGCATTGTTCAGCAGGTTTGAAAGCACCTGTGCCATGCGCACTGGATCGGCTTCCATCCATAACGCATCGTCTGGCACGGTGATGTTCAGGGTATGGTTTTTTGCGTCAATGCCGGGTTGTGCTGCTTCCACGGCACTTTCGACCAAAGAAGCAAGGGACACCCTGACTTTTTTCAGTTCCAGCCGGTTTTGCGTGATGCGCGCAATGTCGATCAGGTCATCGAGCAAATGGGCCATGTGGCCTGCCTGGCGCTGGATAACACTGGCAGCGCGTGTCCTGATGGCTTCGTCCGAACCGGCTGCCATCAGCAGGCGGGCGGCGGTGCGAATGGGGGCCAGCGGGTTGCGCAGTTCATGCGCCAGGGTGGCCAGGAATTCATCTTTCTGGCGGTCTGCATCGCGCAATGCATCGGCGGTATTGCGGGCATCCTCGATGTCGGTCGTGGTGCCAAACCAGCGAAGCACACTGCCATCGGCACCCCGCTGGACAACGGCGCGGGTGATGAACCAATGGTAAATGCCATCGTGCCGCCGCAGCCGGTATTCCCCTTCCCATTCGCCATTCACGTCATCTGC
>JBBSRS010000410.1:0-3101 GCA_038242795.1 Burkholderiales bacterium | reverse complement strand
CGCGCCTGACGACGCAGATGAAGTCAGTCGGCGAAGTCATGGCGATGGGCCGGACTTTCCAGGAGTCGTTCCAGAAAGCCCTGCGCGGCTTGGAAGTCGGCGTCGATGGCATGAACGAAAAGACGCAAGACCGCGAAGTGCTGGAAAAGGAACTCGGCGCGCCGGGCCCGGACCGCATCTGGTACGTGGGCGATGCGTTTGCCATGGGCCTCTCTGTTGATGAAGTGTTTGCGCTGACCAAGATCGACCGCTGGTTTCTGGTGCAAATCGAGCAGATCGTCAAAATTGAGCTGGAACTGGAAACCACGACGCTGGACCAGATTGATGCGGTCACGCTGCGCGCGCTCAAGCAAAAAGGCTTTTCCGACCGCCGTCTGGCGCGCCAGCTGAAGACCACCGACACGGCCATCCGCGAAAAGCGCATCGCGCTGGGTGTGCGTCCGGTCTACAAGCGCGTCGACACCTGCGCCGCCGAGTTTGAAACCAACACCGCGTACCTGTATTCGACCTACGAGGCCGAGGGCAGCGAATGCGAAGCCGCGCCCACCGACAAGAAAAAAATCATGGTGCTGGGTGGCGGTCCGAACCGCATCGGCCAGGGCATTGAGTTTGACTACTGCTGCGTCCATGCCGCCATGGCGATGCGTGAGGACGGCTACGAGACCATCATGGTCAACTGCAATCCCGAGACGGTTTCGACCGACTACGACACTTCAGACCGCCTGTATTTCGAGCCGCTGACGCTGGAAGACGTGCTGGAAATCGTCGACAAGGAAAAGCCCTACGGCGTGATCGTCCAGTACGGCGGCCAGACGCCCTTGAAGCTGGCGCTGGATTTGGAGGCCAACGGCGTGCCCATCATCGGCACCTCGCCCGACATGATTGACGCCGCTGAAGACCGCGAGCGCTTCCAGAAGTTGCTGCATGCGCTCGATTTGCGCCAGCCGCCCAATGCTACGGCCCGCACCGAGCCCGAAGCGCTGGAAAAAGCCGCCGCACTGGGCTACCCCCTGGTGGTGCGCCCCAGCTATGTACTGGGTGGCCGCGCCATGGAAATCGTCCATGAGCAGCGCGACCTGGAGCGTTACATGCGCGAAGCCGTCAAGGTCAGCCATGACTCGCCGGTGCTGCTCGACCGCTTCCTGAACGACGCCATCGAATGCGATGTCGACTGCATCCGGGATTCGGAGGGCAAGACCTTCATCGGCGGCGTGATGGAACATATCGAGCAGGCCGGCGTTCACAGCGGCGACTCGGCCTGTTCGCTGCCGCCGTATTCGCTGAGCCTGGAAACGGTCACCGAAATCAAGCGCCAGACCGCCGCCATGGCCGAAGCGCTCCATGTCGTCGGGCTGATGAATGTGCAATTCGCCATTCAGCACATCGACGGCCTGGATGTCATCTACGTACTGGAAGTCAATCCGCGTGCCTCGCGCACCGTGCCGTTTGTCAGCAAGGCCACGGGCATCCAGCTGGCCAAGGTGGCCGCGCGCTGCATGGTCGGCCAGTCGCTGGCATCGCAAGGCGTGACGCGCGAAGTCACGCCGCCGTACTTCAGCGTCAAGGAAGCGGTGTTCCCGTTCGTCAAATTCCCCGGCGTGGACACCATTCTCGGCCCCGAGATGAAGTCCACCGGCGAGGTGATGGGCGTGGGCAAGACCTTTGGCGAAGCGTTCGTGAAGTCGCAGATCGGCGCTGGCACCAAGCTGCCAAGGTCCGGCAAGGTGTTCCTGACGGTCAAGAACAACGACAAGGCGCGTGCGGTGGACGTGGCGCGTGCACTCGTTGATCTCAAGTTCGAGCTGGTGGCCACCAAAGGCACGGCGGCGGCGATCAACGCGGCCGGCATTGCCTGCGGCGTGGTCAACAAGGTCACCGAAGGCCGGCCGCACGTGGTGGACATGATCAAGAACAACGAGATTGCGCTGGTCATCAACACGGTGGAAGAGCGCCGCAATGCGATTGCCGATTCGCGGCAAATCCGCACCTCGGCGCTGCTGGCCCGCGTCACCACCTTCACCACCATCGCCGGCGCCGAAGCGGCGGTCGAAGGCATGAAGTACCTGGACAACCTGAGCATTTATTCGATTCAGGAACTGCACGCCCAGCTGGCGGCGCAGGCGGCTTGACGATCAGGTGAAACACCCGGTTGACCTGGCCGAACATGCATTAAACTAAAACGTCAAGACGATTCAACATGCCGCTGCCAGGTGACTGGTGGCGGTTTCGCATTTTGCAGGACCCAAACATGACCACTTTACCCATCACCAAGCGCGGCGCGGAAAAGCTCAAAGCCGAATTGCACAACCTCAAGACGGTTCAGCGCCCGTGGGTCATCAACGCGATTTCAGAAGCGCGTGCCCAGGGCGATCTGAGCGAAAACGCTGAATACGAGGTTGCCAAGGACCGCCAGGGTTTCATCGAAGGGCGCATCCAGGAAGTCGAAGGCAAGTTGTCGGCGGCCCAGATCATCGATCCCACCACCTTCGAGCCGGGGACGCGCGTGGTGTTTGGCTCAACCGTGAAGCTCGAAGACGAAGCCACCGGCGACAGCGTGACCTACCAGATCGTCGGTGAAGACGAAGCCGACATCAAGCTGGGGCTGGTCAACATCGGCTCGCCAATTGCGCGCGCGCTGATCGGCAAGGACGAGGGCGACAGCGCCGAAGTGCAGGCACCCGGCGGCATCCGCCGCTACGAGATCGTGTCGGTCAGCTACCTTTGATGCAGCCGCCGGCGCGTCAGCGAATCGGGCTGCTGGCGGCGGCCCTGTGGTGGGGCAGCTTGACCGCTTTGGGTTTTGTCGTCGTGCCGATGCTGTTCATGCACTTGGGCAGTCCGGCGGCTGCGGGCGCGATGGCGGCCAAACTGTTTGGCGCACAAACCTGGCTCAGCACGGGCTGCGCCTTGCTGATGTTGCTGGTTTTTAATCAAAAAGACCCGCATGCGCACGCTACACCTGCGCATCCAGCTATTAAATTCATAGTGACCGGCATGTTGCTCGCCTTGCTGGTTGAATTCGCTGTGGCACCGCGTATTGTCAGTGCCCGCGCTGACGGCGGTAATCTGCGGCTCTGGCACGGACTGGGCAGCGCGATGCT
>JBBSRS010000409.1:0-3107 GCA_038242795.1 Burkholderiales bacterium | reverse complement strand
TATGAGCGCCCGCTTCACATCATCGAAGGCCCTCTGATGGACGGCATGAACATCTTCGGCGATCTGTTTGGCGCGGGAAAAATGTTCCTGCCGCAAGTCGTCAAATCCGCCCGCGTGATGAAGCAGGCCGTGGCGCATTTGCTGCCTTACATCGAGGCCGAAAAGCTGCTGATGCAGGCCGCTGGCGGCGACGTCAAGACCAAGGGCAAGATCATCATCGCCACGGTCAAGGGCGACGTGCATGACATTGGCAAGAACATCGTCACCGTGGTCTTGCAGTGCAACAACTTCGAGGTGGTGAACATGGGCGTGATGGTGCCGTGCCACGAGATTCTGGCACTGGCCAAGGCCGAAGGCGCGGACATCGTCGGCCTGTCGGGGCTGATCACGCCGAGCCTGGAAGAAATGCAGTACGTCGCCAGCGAGATGCAAAAAGACGACCATTTCCGCCTGAACAACATTCCGCTGCTGATTGGCGGCGCCACCTGCAGCCGTGTGCACACGGCCGTGAAGATTTCGCCGCACTACGAAGGCCCGGTGGTCTATGTGCCCGACGCGTCGCGCAGCGTCAGCGTGGCGCAAAGCCTGCTGTCCGACCAGGCCGCCCAGTACATCGCCGAGGTCAACGCCGACTACGACAAGGTGCGCAACCAGCACGCCAACAAAAAGCAGGTGCCAATGTGGCCATTGGCCAAGGCGCGCGCCACTGCCACAGCGATGGACTGGGCCAGCTACACGCCGCCCGTGCCTAAATTTATCGGCCGGCGCGTGTTCAAGAACTTTGACCTGGCCGAACTGGCCGAGTTCATTGACTGGGGACCGTTCTTCCAGACCTGGGATTTGGCCGGCCCGTTCCCGGCGATCCTGAAGGACGAGGTGGTGGGCACCGAGGCGGTGCGCGTCTATGCCGACGCCAAGCGCATGCTCAAGCGGCTGATTGAGGGCCGCTGGCTCACCGCCAGTGGCGTGATGGGCTTGTACCCGGCCAACAGCGTGGGCGACGATATCGAGATCTACACCGACGAGACGCGCGGCGACGTTGCCATGACCTGGTACGGCCTGCGCCAGCAGACCGAGAAAACAGCGGTTGACGGCGTGATGCGCCCGAGCCGCTGCCTGGCGGACTTTGTCGCGCCCAAGGTGTTGACGCCTGAATTGATAGCTGCTCGCGCACGCCACACAAGCGCAAACGGTCAAAATGACTCAAAAATAGCCGATTACATCGGTATTTTTGCCGTCACCGCCGGGCTTGGGGCCGAAAAGAAGGACAGGTATTTCCTGGACGACCACGACGACTACTCGTCCATCATGTTCAAGTCGCTGGCCGACCGGCTGGCCGAAGCCTTTGCCGAGGCGCTGCACCAGCGGGTGCGCAAGGACTTGTGGGGTTATGTGCCCGCCGAGACGCTCGACAAGGACGCGATGATCGCCGAGAAATACCAGGGCATCCGCCCCGCGCCGGGTTACCCGGCCTGCCCCGACCACAGCGCAAAAAAGGAGATGTTCGAACTGCTGCAATGCGCCGACATCGGCATGGCGCTGACCGAAAGCCTGGCGATGACGCCGGCGGCCAGCGTCAGCGGGTTTTACCTGAGCCACCCGCAAAGCAGCTACTTCAGCGTCGGCAAGATTGGCGATGACCAGCTGAAGGACCTGGCCCAGCGGCGCGGCGCCCGGGCCGAAGACCTGCAGCGCCTGCTGGCGCCCAATCTTTGAAGCCCAGGCCGCTGTAAAAGCCGGCCTGGGGGCGAGCCGGGTCCGTGTCCGGGCGAGCGCTGCTTCAGGCCAGCGACCGATCGGCCTGGGGGCTGTGCAGCGTCCGCGCTGCCGGTGGCGCGTCGCCGGCACAGGCCAGTTCCCGCTTCAACGCCTGGGCCAGTTGCAGCACGCCGGGCTCCTCCATCATCGAGGCGTGGTGGCTGACGATGGTGACCGGACGGATGCCGCCCTGGATGTGCTTTTCCCAACCCAGGCTGGGTCCGGCGTTCAGATACGGCATTTCGGCCAGATGGGACGCGCCCTTGAACAGAACCATCGGGCCCGGGTACGGCTTGGGCCTGTAGAGCCTGAGGGCCACAAAAAAGTGGTGGAACAGGTGATGCCCGATGAGGTCTTGCGTCACCGGCTCACCCGGCGAAAAGTCTCCCAGCCTGACGGCCAGATTTTCTTCCAGAAGCCGCGCCTGGCGGCGGCGCCCGGACCGTTCCCTGATGAACTTCAGGGACCAGTTCCGCATCAGCCACAGTCTTCTCAAAAATGAGATGTTGCGCTCGGCCGCCTCCGGCGACAGGGTGTCGATCATCCCGAGGAGCGCGACCTCCGCGCCGGCCTGCCTGAGCTGCTGCGCCATCTCGAAGGCAATCACGCCGCCGGCGGAATAGCCGAGTAGCCAGTACGGACCGTGGGGATCGACCGAGCGGATGGCCTCGACATACTGGGCGGCCATGGCCTGAATGGTTGCCAGCGCGGGACGGTGGCCGTCCACGCCCTGCGCCTGCAGCCCGTAAAAGGGTTGGGCCGGCCCCAACTCGGTTGCCAGGCGCTTGAAATTGATGACGTTTCCACCGGCCGCATGGACGCAAAAAAGTGGGGGCCGACCTGCCTGTCCCTGGCAAATGGCCACCAGCGGCGACCACTTGGGCACGGCAGCCGTGCCGGATGCGGACGCTGCCTGCGTGTGTGCCGCCAAAATCTCGCAGGCTTTGGCGACGACAGCTGAAAAGCCGGCAAGGGTTGAAGCCTGAAACAGCGTGGCCAAGGGCAGGTCCACGGCGAATTGACTGCGAATCTGTGCGAACAGGCGCACGGCCGTGAGCGAATGGCCGCCCAGCGCGAAAAAGTCATCGTCTGGCTTGACATCCTGCGCGTCCAGCAGATCGCGCCACATTTGGGCCATGGCGGACTCGATGGGCGAGCGCACCGGCTCTGCCTGCGCCACCGGGCGGGGATCAGGCGGCGCTGCTGCGAAGGCGGCACCGGTTGCCATCGCGTCATGCAACCCGGCTGCAGCGACGCTGCCGGGCACGCTGGCGTCCAGATGCGCGGCCAGTTCGCCCAGTACCGGAAAACGCACCATGTCGGCCAATGGGGCGCGGATGGCGCAGGTT
>JBBSRS010000408.1:0-3118 GCA_038242795.1 Burkholderiales bacterium | reverse complement strand
TTTCGCATCACTCGGCGTCCATCGTGCTGTCGCGCAAGCGTGCCAGCGAAGGCCTTTATCCGGCCATCGACCCGCTGCAGTCGAGTTCCAAGATGGCCACGCCAGGCATTGTGGGCGAGCGGCATTACGCGCTGGCCCAGGAAATCCGGCGCACGCTGGCGCAGTATTCCCAACTCAAGGACATCATTGCCATGCTCGGGCTGGAGCAACTGTCGCCGGAAGACCGCAACGTGGTGGGCCGCGCGCGCCGGCTGGAGCGGTTCTTGACCCAGCCGTTTTTCACGACCGAACAATTCACCGGCATGCAGGGCAAGCTGGTCAGCCTGGAAGACGCGCTGGACGGCTGCGAACGCATCCTGCGCGATGAATTCAAGGACTACCCGGAGAGTGCGCTCTACATGATCGGGAAGATTGACGAAGCCAAGGCGAAACATCCAGCGGCTGAGGTACAGCCCGAGACACAAACGGCCGACAACCATGAATCTTAAGATTCTGCTGCCGTTCAAGGTGTTTGCCGAAAAGTCAGGCGTGTCGCGCATCGTCTCGGAAACCCATGCCGGCTCGTTTGGGTTGTTGCCCCTGCGGCGCGATTGCGTGGCGGCCTTGACGCCAGGCATCCTGATTTACGAAACCGCCGCTGAAGGCGAAGTTTTTGTGGCGGTCGATGGCGGCGTGCTGGTGAAAACCGGGCCGGATGTGCTGGTGTCCGTGCGGCGCGCCATGCAGGGCGCAGACCTGGGCCAGTTGCGCCAGGCGGTGGAGGATGAATTTTTGGCGCTGGACGCGCACGAGCAAAACGTCCGCTCGGTGTTGACGAAACTAGACACCGGTTTTTTGCGTCGATTTGCGACCTTGCAGCATGGCTGACCCTTCCATCAAACCCTTGAAAAAAGAACCCGACCTGGCCGCGCAGGTCGGGGCCAAAGCTGCGCGCAAGCTCAAGGCGCAGCGCAACCCCGCGCCCGGCGTGTGGTCAGGTCTCGGGCTGATGGGCGTCATCGGCTGGTCGGTCGTGGTGCCGACCCTTTTGGGCGCTGCGCTCGGCCTGTGGCTGGACCGGCATTATCCGGGCGGCCGTTCCTGGACGCTGGCACTGCTGGTGGCCGGGCTGACGCTGGGTTGCCTGAATGCCTGGCACTGGGTGAGCCAGGAAGACCAGGCGATGCGCGATGAACAGGAAAATAACGATGAATGAAACACTGGCCCTGGGGCTGAGCTGGCTTGCAGGCGCTGCGCTGGGTGCGTTTTTTTTCGGTGGTTTGTGGTGGACGGTCAGAAAAAGCCTGGTGTCCCGCCAGCCTGCCGTCTGGGTGTTTTGCAGCCTGCTGCTGCGCATGGGTGTCACGATGACCGGGTTTTACTTTGTCTCGGGCTCGAACTGGCAGCGTTTGCTGGCTTGCGTGATCGGGTTTTTCGTGGCGCGCCACATCGTGCTGCGGCTAACCCGTTCGCCTGAAGAAATCCTGGCACGCAAGCCGCAGGAGGCCCGCCATGCACCTTAGCCCCGATGAAATCATTTTCTGGCAATTCGGCTTTTTCAAGCTCAACGCCACCATTGCCTACACCTGGGCATTGATGCTTTTGCTGGTGGTGGGCTCGCGCCTGATCACGCGCCAGCTTTCCACTGACCACCAGCGTTCCCGGTGGCAGAACCTGCTTGAAATCGTCGTGACCGGCATCGAGACGCAAATTGCAGAGGTTGGCCTGCGCCATCCGCGCAAATACATGGGCTTTCTGGGCACGCTGTTTTTGTTTGTTGCGATGGCCAGCCTGTGTACCGTCATTCCGGGCTACGAGCCGCCGACCGGCTCTTTGTCCACCACCGCCGCGCTGGCCCTGTGCGTGATGGTGGCGGTGCCGCTGTTCGGCATAGAGGATCAGGGCGTGGGCGGCTACCTCAAGACCGATCTGGAGCCGACGGTCATCATGCTGCCGTTTAACCTCATCAGCGAAATCTCGCGCACGCTGGCGCTGGCGGTGCGCCTGTTCGGCAACATGATGAGCGGGGCCATGATCATCGGCATTCTTTTGAGCATCACGCCCTTCATTTTTCCCATCGTCATGACGGTGCTGGGCCTGCTGACGGGCATGGTGCAGGCGTATATCTTCAGCATTCTGGCGGCGGTTTACATTGCTGCCGCCACCCATGTGCGCAAAACCCAGCCTGCGCTGGTGCCCAAAATTTAAACCCGATTTATCTACCAAGGACTCACTATGGACAGTTTGACAATCATCGCGGTGGCCTCCATCGTCATCGCCGGCATCACCACCAGTTTTGGCTGCATGGGCCCCGCCTTTGCCGAAGGGCGCGCCGTCTCGACCGCCCTCACGGCCCTGGCGCAGCAGCCCGACGCGTCGGCCACCATCACGCGCACCTTGTTTGTGGGCCTGGCAATGATCGAATCCACCGCGATTTATTGCTTTGTGGTGTCGATGATCCTGATTTTTGCCAACCCGTTCTGGAACTACGGCATCGCCCTGGCGGCCACCTTGGCGGCCGGAAAGTAAGCCATGCTGTTTGACGGGTTCACGGTCGCCGCGCAAACGCTCAACTTTCTGGTGCTGGTGTGGTTGATGAAGCGCTTTCTTTACAAGCCCATCCTCGACGCCATCGACGCGCGCGAAAAGCGGATTGCCCTGGCGCTTGCCGACGCCGCCGCAAAAAAGGCAGACGCCCAGAAAGAGCGCGACGCGTTCCAGAAAAAAAATCAGGCGTTCGACCAATCGCGCGATGCACAACTGAGTCAGCTCAAGGACGAGATCAACACCGAACGCCAGCGTTTGCTGGAAGAAGCGCGGCAGGCCGCCAATGCCCTGCGCGTCAAATCGCAAGATGCGTTGACCAGCGAACTGCAAACCCTGCACCAGGACATTGCCCGCCGCAGCCGCGAGGAAGTGTTTGCGATTGCGCAAAAAGTGCTTGCCGACCTGGCAGGTGCGACGCTGGAAGAACGCATGGTCACGGTGTTTGCCCAGCGCTTGACGCAACTCGACGCTGCGGCCAAAGCCGGTCTCGAAAAGGCGCTTGAAACCGCGTCTGGCAGCGTGCAAGTGCGCAGCGCCTTTGCGTTGTCACCCGCCCAGCGGGAAGCGATGCAAAGCGCGCTGGATCAAGCTT
>JBBSRS010000407.1:0-3118 GCA_038242795.1 Burkholderiales bacterium | reverse complement strand
GTGCCTATTGTTCAGATTTTGATACACGCTTCTACACGTCAAGACAACGGCCTACACCCAATCGGGGAAACCAGGAAAAAGGCTGCCAGCCTGCCGCACCGCGACGGCGCATCGCACTAGGTTGCTGTTTTTTTGTCCCCACAGTCACTGCCGCGCGTTGCGCACATTCGGCGGCATGGCCTGCGGGTGGCTGGTGCGAAACGGGTTGATGTCCAGCCCGCCGCGCCGGGTGTAGCGCGCATACACCGTCAGCTTGACCGGCTTGCAATGCGTCCAGACGTCCATGAAGATGCGCTCGACGCACTGCTCGTGGAATTCGTTGTGGTTGCGAAAGCTGACGAGGTACTGCAGCAGGCCTTCCTGGTTGATCTGCGGGCCGCTGTAGCTGATGCGCACGCTGCCCCAGTCGGGCTGGCCGGTCACCAGGCAGTTGCTTTTCAGCAAATTGCTGGTCAGCACCTCGGTCACCGGCGGCTCGTCAAGCACGGCGCTCAGCAGATCGGGCGCGGGCGTGTAGCGGCTGCATTCCACATCGAGCCGGTCCAGGCTCAGGCCGTCGAGTTCCGCCACGTCCTCGCGGTCAAACAGCTCGGGCGGCAGCAGCCGCACGCCCACCGTGGCGGCATGCGGCGCGCCGCGCCAGGCGGCTTCGCTGATGTCGGCGCGCAGCCGCGCCTGCACGCCGGCGGCATCGGCAAACCGGGTGTTGTTGAAGCTGTTCAGGTACAGCTTGAAAGACTTGCTTTCAACGATGTTGGCTGTCTCGCAGGGCACGGTGAAATGCGCCAGCGCCACCTGCGGCTTGCCGCGCAGGTTCAGCCAGCTCAGCTCGAACGCGGTCCACAGGTCGGCGCCAAAAAACGGCGGCGCGGTGCCCACGCCGATCTCTTCGCGCTTGGCCAGGCGCGGAATCGGAAACAGCAGCGACGCGTCGTACTGGTCCACATAGGCGGACGATTTGCCGAGTTCGGAATGTTCAGGAAGGTTCATGTTTCAGTACAGAGGTTGTCGGGTTGGCCGCATCGAGGTGCGGAATCAGCAAGGCCAGCAGGCGCTCGACCACGCCGGGCGGCAGGTCATGGCCCATGCCGTCGATGCCGGCCAGGTGCGCGCCGGGAATGCGGCGGGCGGTGTCTTCGGCGCAGGCAAAGGGTATCAGCGGGTCGGCCTTGCCGTGGACCACCAGCGTCGGGATATGTTTCAGTCCGCCAAGTTCATCGGCGCGGCTGCGGTCGGCCAGCACGGCGACCATCTGCCGCAAAATGCCGACCGGGTACAGGCTGCGCCGGGCCGCCGTGCCCACCAGCTCGCGCCACTCGTCGTCGGTCATTGGAAAGCCGGGGCTGCCAATGGCCTTGAAGACGCGCACCGAATGGTCGATGGCCGCGTCCAGCCCTTTGCCCGCAGGCCGGCTCATCAGCACGCGGCTGACCTCCGGTCCAGGCCCGGGCAGGCCGCGTGCGCCGCTCGAACTCATGACGCTGGCGAGGCTCAACACCCTGCTTGGGGCCAGCAACGCCAGACGCTGGGCGATCATGCCGCCCATGCTGGCGCCGACCACATGCGCCTTGTCGATGTGCAGCGCATCCAGCACGCCGAGCGCATCGTGCGCCATGTCGAGCAGGCTGTAGGGCGGCGTGATGCGCCAGCCGAGCCGGTATTTCAGCCCCGCCCACAGCACCTTGGGCTTGCCCAGCACCTCGAAATGCTGACTCAGGCCTGCATCGCGGTTGTCAAAGCGCACCACCCGGTAGCCCGCGTCCAGCAAGGCCTGCACCAGGGCGGGCGGCCAGGCAATCAGCTGCATGCCCAGGCCCATGATGAGCAGCACCACCGGACGCGACCGGCCCTGCGCATCAAGCGCCGCGCCGCTGTCTTCGACTTCGATATCAATATCGTTTGCTCTTGTTTTCATAGCTGCTTGCGCATAGGTGGTATGCACTCCATGGTTATTCGATCAGATTTCATCAAGGCATCAGCACTTTCAGCCCTATTTCCTTCGCCACGCCGTCCCCTCCCTTTTGTCATCCCGGGCTCGACCCGGGATCCATGTCTTTGTGCGTGTGCAGTCATTGGCACGGGGCCATGGATTGCGGATCCCCGGATCAAGCCCGGGGCAAGCCCAGTCCGCAATGACAAAGAAAAATACACCATCCCAGCCAGTGCCCTGCCAGCCCCGCCCTTTTGTCATCCCACCCTTACTTGTCATCCCCACGCTTACTGTCATCCCGGGCTCGACCCGGGATCCATGTCTTCTTCTGTTTGCAGTCATTGGCACCGGGTCATGGATTGCGGATCAAGTCCGCAATGACAAAGAAAAAGATACATCATCCCAATTCCTGGTGGCAGTCCGCCATGACAAACCACGCACTTCAGCCCTTGCTAACCGCCCTGCCCGCGCCTGAACACCAGCCGGTCGATGGCTGAGGCGCCGGCATCGAATGCATAGCCTTCCACCGCAAAACCCTTCAGCTGGTCCACCGTGGTCAGTTTGTTTTCAACCGCGTAGCGCACCATTAAACCGCGCGCGCGCTTGGCCATGAAGCTGATGATCTTGTACCGGTCGCCGCGCCACTCCTCGAAAACGCAGGTCACGACGCGCGGCTTCAGCACCTTGCGGCTGACCGCCTTGAAATACTCCTCGCTGGCCAGGTTGACGATCACCGGCGACACGTCGGCGGCAGCGCGTTCGTTCAAATAATAGGCAATCTGCGCGCCCCAGAACTGGTACAGGTTCCTGCCGTGCGCGGTCACCAGCGCCGTGCCCATTTCCAGCCGGTAAGGCTGCATCCAGTCGAGCGGCCGCAACACGCCGTACAGGCCGCTCAAGATGCACAGGTGCTGCTGCGCCCAGACCAGCTGGGCTTCGCTCAGGCTTTTGGCGTCCAGCCCGCCATAGACATCGCCATTGAAGGCCAGCGCGGCCTGCTTCGAGTTGCCGGCGGTGAACTTGGGCGACCAGGCTTCATAGCGGGCCGCGTTCAGCCCGGCCAGGGCATCCGAAAGCTTCATCAGCGTGGCGATTTCCTGCGGCGACTTGGCGCGCATCACATTGATCAGCTCGGCGGCCTGCCGGGTGAACAGCGGCTGGCTGTGTGGCAGATGGCCAGCGGGCGTG
>JBBSRS010000406.1:0-3136 GCA_038242795.1 Burkholderiales bacterium | reverse complement strand
GCATCGTGGACAGTTTCGGCAATGCGATTGCCATGACGACCACGATCGAGGACCAGTTCGGCTCGCGCCTGATGACCGATGGCGGCACCGGCAAGGCGGGCGGCTTTTTGCTGAACAACGAACTGACCGACTTCAGCTTCGCGCCCCTAGACGCCGAAGGCAAGCCGGTTGCCAACCGGGTGCAGGCCAACAAACGGCCGCGCTCGTCAATGGCGCCGACGTTAGTGTTCGACAAGGCGACGGGCCAGCTGGTCATGAGCGGCGGCAGCCCCGGCGGCGCGTTGATCATCCACTTCACCGCCAAGACGCTGTACGGCGTGCTGAACTGGGGCATGCTGCCACAGCAAGCCATCGACCTGCCCAACTTCGGGTCGCTGAACGGGCCGACCCTGCTGGAAGAAAAACGCTTTGCCCCGGCCACCGTCGAAGCATTGCGCATGCGCGGCGCCGAAGTGCGTGAACTGGCCATGACCAGCGGCCTGCAAGCCATCACGCGCGGCGTGATCCACGGCCAGTCGATGTGGCTGGGCGGCGCCGATCCCCGGCGCGAAGGCCTGGTGATGGGAGATTGAGAGAAATATTGGTCAAATAGCACCTTGGCGCTTGATGGACGTGCGCTGGTAGCTATTAAAAAAAGAGCACGCTTGCGGTTTATGGCAAACGTGCTTTTTTCGTGGGTTTCTACACAAGACGGTGCCTGTGCGCTTGTGCAACCAAGTCTTGGCAAATAGCGGCAACACTGTGAAAACGGTTTTTAACTTTTGACACTCAAACTTGGCCTGTTTGCCATCAACGGCGCCTGACGACAGACAGCTTTACGGCCTCTCATCCAGTGGTAACTGAACAAGTATTCTGATTGTCTTTTCCTAGGATGCGGCGGGAGGCGTTCCTTCGGCATTGGACACCACTGCATCAATCTGAACTAGGGCATTTCCAGGCAATGCTGAAACACCAATAATTCTTCGCGCAGGAATTCCGCCCGGAAAGAACGTTGTATAAACTTCGTCCATTGCACCCATATCCTCGATATTTTTAAGCACAATGTTTATTTTGACCACATCACCCATGACGTGGTCAACGCTCTCGACAATGGTTTGGATATTTTTCAAGCACTGCTCAGTCTGTTCTTTTATGCCACCCGCTACTGTTTCGCCTGTTTTTGGGTCCAAAGGCAATTGGGCCGAAATATGGTTGTAATGAGAAAAAGCCACCGTTTGCGAGTAGGGGCCTTTTAGCGCATGGTCTGTGTTGTTTGCTTTTATGACGATATAACGCGTGTCTTCAGGCGCCTGTGGGGGAGTGCCATCTCCGTGCGACACAACGGCTTCTACTTGCACCAATGCCTCCATAGGCAAAGCTGACGCCACAACGGTTGTGAATGCCGGTACATAGTGCGGAAAGAATGTTTTATAAACGTCGGTGGCCGTTTCGATATCCGAGATATTGTTGGCGAATAGTGTGATTCTGACAACATCATCCATCACATGGTCGATACTTTGCAAAATGGCTTTGATGTTGTCAAAGCATTGATGTGCTTGCTCCTTGATGCCACCCGCTGCGATTTCACCGGTTTTTGGATCCAGAGGCAATTGGGCTGAAATATTGTTGTAATGAGAAAAAGCCACCGTTTGTGAAGAAAACACATTTATCGGTGCATTTTCAGTATTTCTGGTGACCTTCACAAGATCGCCGGCTTGGGGTGCGTTGGGAATACTGCCTTCCCCATGCGACACCAGGGCTTCAATTTGAACCAGGGCATCCAGGGGCAAAGCATCGACTGCAAGCATTGTTCTTGTAGGCACATAGCCAGGAAAAAATGTCCTGAAAACTGCATCCACAGCTTCGATGTCGGAGATGTTTCTGACGAAAACTGTGATTCGAACAACATCCTCCATCGCATGGTTGATGCTTTCCAAAATGGCTTTGATGTTGCTCAGGCATTGGCCGGCCTGCTCTTTTATACCACCCGCCACCAATTCACCCGATTTTGGATCGACAGGCAATTGCGCCGATAGATTATTATAGTGAGAGAAGGCCACGGTTTGTGAAAAGAGTCCAATGCCTTGGGGTGCATTTGTCGTATTTTTTGCTGATACCGCGTTGTAGTTGCTCATGATGGTTTTTATTCCTAATCTATTATTTAGAAAGTTATTTATGATGATTTGACAGTCAATTTTATTGAGTTGAAAATCTGATCTTGTATAAAAACCTCTCAACTTGAAAAATCGATATTGGCAAAATAATAACCAGAATCATGCAGGAAATATCGAACTTCAGCATTAAAAGTGCATCGAGGAATTTTGACCCAATAGCCTCGATTAATTCGTCTCATGAATAATGTTTATTAGTAACAATTGCCTGCACTTAAAACATCCTAAACAGGCGACCTGTGTTTTCGTCTGATTTCGGCCAGCTGGCTGGCCGGAGTGGCATGAAGCAATTGGCCGTTTTGCTTGTTTTATCGTGGGGACGCAGGCACCGGCGCTCAGGCAGCGCGGGTGAACTGCAGCGCGCCGCGCAGCAGGTTGCGTGCCAACGCTTCAAACGCCTCGGCCTGGCTCACCTTCATGCGCAGCACGAGGGTGACAGCTTCGGCGTAGGCGGCATCCAGCACCGTGACCTGCTGCTGTTCGCACAGCCGGCGCAGGCTCGATTCGTCGGCAAACTGCAGCACGCAGCGCCGCTCGCACTCAGGCTCGACCGGCTGCAGTTCGGCGTTCTTGACCGCCTCTGAAATGGCCTGGCCGTAGGCGCGCGTCAGGCCGCCCGCGCCCAGCTTGATGCCGCCCCAGTAGCGCACCACCACGGCCAGCACGTTCATCAATTCCTTGTGCATCAGCACGTTGTGCATGGGCTTGGCCGCCGTGCCGGAGGGCTCGCCGTCGTCGTCCAGCCCCGAATCGCCATCGCACACCAGCGCCCAGCACACATGGCAGGCGCCAGGGTGCTGCTGGCGCTGCCTGGCCAGCAGCAATTGCGCCTCGGCCCGGCTGCTTGCGGCGAACAGCATGCCGATGAACCGGCTTTTCCTGATGACGATCTCAAAGCTGACGGGCGCGGCTAACTGGTACATGGTGAGGGTCCGGGCGGATGAAAGCCAAGTATCGCACCCGGTTTTTGAGGTGGCGGGCTTTTG
>JBBSRS010000405.1:0-3138 GCA_038242795.1 Burkholderiales bacterium | reverse complement strand
CTTGTGGCGCAGCAACCAGCCCGGGCCGAGTTCGCCGCCAAATTCCTCGTCGTAGGTGAACAGCAGCTCGACGCCACCCCTCAGCGGCAGATCCAGCGCTTCAAGGGCGCGAACGGCAAAGGTGTAGGTGGCAAAGTCGCTTTTGCTGACCGCCGAGGCGCGGCCGTAGAGCTTGCCATCGACGATTTCAGCGCCGTACGGATCGTGTGTCCAGCCGTCGCCGGGCGGCACCACGTCGCCGTGTGCGTTCAGCGCGATGGTGCGGCCTTCGCCGTAGGGGCGCCGAACGACCAGGTTGGTGATCGACGCCATGCCGTAGTCTTTCACTTCCTGGGCCGGGACCGGGTGCTTTTCCACTTCAAAGCCGAAACCCTGGAGCAGCTCGGCGGTGCGCTCGGCGTGCGGTGCGTTGTTGCCGGGCGGCGTGTCGGTCGGCACGCGCACCAGTTGCTGCAGGAACTGGACTTCTTCGTCAAAGTGCGCGTCGATCCAGGCGTCAAGCGCGGTGTTCTGGTTCAAGTTGGTGTCGATTTGGGGGCGGGTGTTGGTCATGGTCATTCGGTGGCAAGTTGGTCAAGCAGGTTCTGGAAGGCGCGCACGCACAGCTCGGTGTCGTCGTTGGTGATGGATTCCAGCGGGTTGTGGCTGATGCCGGCGTTCAGGCCGCGCACAAACAGCATCGCCTGCGGCATGATCTCGTGCAGCTTCATGGCGTCGTGGCCGGCGCCGCTCGGCATGCGGAACACCGGCAGGCCCAGCGTCTCGACGGCGCGTTCCCAGCGCTGCTGCCATTCGGGCGCGCTGGGGGCGGCGGCGGCGCGCATGGTTTCCTCCAGCTTGTAGTGCACGCCGCGCCGCTCGCAAAGGGCTTGCAGTTCGTGGCGGATGTCGGCGGCGCAGGCGTCGCGCACCTCGTTGGTGGTGGCGCGGATGTCCAGGCTGAACTTGCAGCGGCCCGGCACGACGTTGATCGAGCCATTGGGCACCTCCAGCATGCCGATGGTCGCCACCAGATTGGGTACGCTGGCGCCGCGCTGCTCGGCATACAGCGCCAGTTCGGCGGCAGCGGTGGCCGCGTCGCGGCGGCGGTCCATGGGCGTGGTGCCGGCGTGGCTGGCCATGCCGATGATCTCGCCCACGTAGCGCACGCTGCCGTTGATCGAGGTGCCGATGCCCAGGGGCAGGTCGATTTCGTTCAGGACCGGGCCTTGCTCGAGGTGCACCTCGACAAAGCCGAGGTAATCGGCCGGGTCGCGCTGCAGCCTGGCAATGGCGTCAACAGACAAGCCGGCATGCGCCATCGCGTCGCGCATGGTGATGCCGTCGGCGTCCTTTTGTTCCAGCCAGGCCATGTCAAAGTGGCCGGTCAGCGCGCCCGAGCCGAGAAATGTTGCCTTGTAGCGCTGGCCTTCCTCTTCGGCGAAACCGACGACCTCGAAGCCGAACGGCAGGCGGCGCCCCTGGCGGTGCAGCTCGCGCACGCAGGCCATCGGCGCCAGGATGCCCAGGCGGCCGTCGTACTTGCCGCCGTTGCGCACCGTGTCGTAGTGCGAGCCGGTCAGCAACCGTTTGGCCTTGGGGTCGCTGCCGTGGTACACGCCGACCACGTTGCCCACCGCATCGATCGACACGTCGTCAAAGCCGCAGTCCTCGCGCATCCCCTGTGCCAGGCGCTGGGCGCAGGCGCGGTGCGCATCGGTCAGGTAGGTCACCGTCAGCTCGCCGCGCTCGGCATAGCCGGGGTCGCTGTGGGCGCTCAGGCGCTCGTGCCAGTCCCAGACCAGGTTGCCAACGTCCGGCGCGTGGCCGAACTTGTCGTTCAGGCGGATTTCGGCAATGCGGTGGATGTTGCGCAGCGCCTCGGCCAGCTCGAAGTCGGGGTGGTTATCCAGCCGGCGGGCAAAGGTCGCGATGATCTCGGCCTTGGGCAGGCCCAGGCCGCGCGGACCGCGCACCGCCAGGGTGAAGGGAAAACCGAACCGGGCGTTGTAGTCGGCATTGAGCTGCTGGATGTGCGCGAACTCTTCGGGCGTGCAGTCGGTCAGGCCGGCCTTGCCCTGCTCGTTCGTCGACTCGGCCGTCAGCGTCTGGCTGACCATGGCCTTGCCGGCCAGCTCGGGGTGGGCACGAACCAGCGCCAGCTGGGGTTCACGTCCGGCATGGCGCACCACCTGGACCAGCGCCAGCTTGAGCTGGTCCAGGTTGAGGAAAGGGCGCTCCGCCCAGGCTTGCTCCGCGATCCAGGGCGAGTGTTCATAGGTGCCTTCGAGCAGCTGGATGAATTCGGCTTGCGAGGCGGCGTTGAGTTGATTCAAGGTGATCATGGGGCGGGCCAGACGAAGGCCGTGTCAGGGTTGAAGGGATGCGCCGCTTTCCAGTGGCGCGCGATGTCGATGCGCCGCGTCACCCAGACACGGTCGTGTTGCCCGATGTGGTCGAGAAAGCGCTGCAGCGCCCGCATCCGGCCAGGACGGCCCAGGATGCGGCAGTGCATGCCGATGCTCAGCATGGCGGGCCGCTCGTCGCCTTCGGCATACAGCACGTCAAAGCTGTCGCGCAGGTAGGTGAAAAAATCATCGCCCTGCGAAAACCCCTGCGGCAGCGCAAAGCGCATGTCGTTGGTGTCCAGCGTGTACGGCACCACCAGTTGCGGCGCCAGCGCGCCGTCGGTTTTCTCCACCTGCAGCCAGAACGGCAGGTCGTCGCCGTAGTGGTCGCTGTCGTATTCAAAACCGCCGAAGTCTGCGACCAGCCGGCGCGTGCGCGGGCTGTCGCGGCCGGTGTACCAGCCCAGTGGCCGCGTGCCGGTCAGGCGCTCGATGGCCGCCATCCCTTGCGCCATGTGCTCGCGCTCGGTTGCCTCGTCAATGCCCTGGTAGTTGATCCAGCGCCAGCCGTGGCAGGCGATTTCGTGGCCGAGTTCGCAAAAAGCCGCCGTCACCTCGGGGCAGCGCTCGAGCGCCATGCCGACGCCGAACACGGTCAGTGGCAACCCGCGCTTTTCAAACTCGCGCAGCAAGCGCCACACGCCGGCGCGCGCGCCGTATTCGTAGATGCCTTCCATGCTCAGGGGGCGCTCGGGGTAGGCGGGCGGGCTGGCCATCTCGGACAAAAACTGCTCGCTGCCGGCGTCGCCGT
>JBBSRS010000404.1:0-3140 GCA_038242795.1 Burkholderiales bacterium | reverse complement strand
TTCCCATCCCGAACAGGACAGTGAAACGACTCAGCGCCGATGATAGTGCGGATTCCCGTGTGAAAGTAGGTCATCGTCAGGCTCTTATAGCCCCCCTGAACCAGCCCGGTTGATCTCACGATTGACCGGGCTTTTTCTTTGGATCGCGTTTACTGGCTTGGTCAGATATATTTTCATAAATTGACAATGTATCTGCCCTTTTGTTCTGCAACGCCAGTCGTGATCAGTTCAGCACATAACTGCTTTATCCATTGACGCATTGGTATATCTGCAAAGAAACGCTGCCTGATCTGTTGAACGTAGGGCGTGGCTGCGGCCCATTGTGTAAATTCTGGGGTTGACTGGCGTTGAACCTCAAGCAGTTTGAACTTGAGCAATACCTTCACCGCATGCCGTGCATGCCGCAGCGGACTGGTGGTGAACGCATCCAGGCGCTGGTAGGCTTTGGACAGTGTCTCTGGCGTGTAACTGAAAATCCTTCCATGCCCCGGGATGATGATCTTTGGATTAAGTTGGCCGATCAGGGCCAGCGTAGCGGCAACTTCAGAAAAAGCGTTCTCTCCTTCAAGCTCGGGAAAGACCACCCCAAAGCCGTTTTCCCATAAGGCGTCCGCTGACATCAAGACTTGGGTGGCAGGTTCAAAAAATACCACCGAGTGCGGATCATGTCCTGGCGCCGCGTGAACCTGCCAGTCAGCCGTTCCGAATCGGATATTGGTCCCCGGCTGAAGCGTCTGATCAAAATCGAATCTTGGACACAACTGACCGGTCGGTGCATAAGTGAGTGCCACGGCATCCCAGTGTGCGACATGCTGTGCATGACCTGGCGGAATCCATGTCTGAAGCGCTGGATAGCGTGCCTGCAAGGCGGCATTGCCCCCGCAATGGTCACTGTGCAGGTGGGTGTTGACCAGTGCATCCAGCGGGCGACTTCCCAGCACGGCTTCAACCAGTGTCAGCGTTTGTTCTGCATGCGTGCAATAGCCGCTGTCAACCAGCAGGGTTTTGTCGCCACCGGTGAACAAAATGTTGTTGCTGGAAAGCCAGCCTCTTTCAAAGACATGCATGCCTGCCGGCAGAACGTGGTTCACCATCACAGGCCAACCAAGGCATGGGACTCAGGCTTTCTCACGCAATTTCCGCCTGAGGATTTTTCCGACATTGGTCTTGGGAAGTGCATCGCGAAATTCAATGTATTTGGGCCGTTTGTAGCCCGTCAGGTGCTGCTTGCAATACGTGCTGATGTCGTCTTCGGTCAGCGCTGGGTCATTTTTAACCACAAAGACCTTGATGGCCTCGCCTTGTCTCTCATCGGGAATGCCAATCGCTGCACATTCGACAACGCCGGGGCACAGGGAAATCACATTTTCAAGTTCATTGGGAAAGACATTAAAGCCTGAAACGATGATCATGTCCTTCTTGCGGTCAATGATCCGGGTGTATCCCTGTTCATCCATGATGCCGATGTCTCCGGTACGCATGAAACCGTCGGCGGTAAAGGCTTTTTCCGTTTCCAGGGGTTGGTGGTGATAACTTGCCATGACCTGCGGACCCTTGATGCAGATCTCGCCACTTTGTCCGGTTTCAAGGTTGTTTCCTGCGTCGTCCTTGATGACAATCCGGATGCTGGGCAAAGGCAGGCCGATGGTGCCCGAAAACTCCTGGCTGTTGACCGGGTTGTTGGTTCCGATGGCGCAGGTTTCACTCATGCCCCAGCCTTCGACCATCGGGCTGCCGGTGACCTGCAACCACTGCCGTGCAGTGCCTTCAGACGCCGCCATGCCGCCCGCTTGCGAAACGCACAGGCTTGAAAAATCGACCGTCTTGAATTGCGGATGCTGAAGCAAGGCGTTGAACAGCGTATTGACCGCTGGCAGCATGTGGAAAGGGCGTTTTTTCAACACCTCGACGAACTTTCCAATATCGCGGGGATTGGGAATCAACGTGAGGTGCGCCCCCCAGCGAATGGTCAACAGGCAAAGTGTCAGCGCGAAGATGTGGTACAGCGGCAGCGCTGCGATGTTGTTGATCCGGCTGACATCGCCGACACGCCCCAATGCGGGCGTGAACCAGGCCTCGGCCTGCAGGATGGCTGCCACGATATTGCGATGCGTGAGCACCGCACCTTTCGACAAGCCCGTGGTGCCGCCGGTGTATTGCAGGAAAGCGATGGCGTCCAGCGTGCAGTGCACCGGCTTGAGCGTGTGCTTTTTGCCTTCGGCCATGACGCGGGTGAACGGCGTGACGGTCAGCCCGCCGTCCAGATTGAACATGTAGGCAGGCACCATTTTCGCCAGATGCCTGACGGCGAACGTGATCCACTGGCCATACGCGGCGCCGAGCAGATCGCCCATCGACGCCATGACGACATGCTGGATCGGCGTGCGCTTGACCACCTCGGCCAGCGTGGCCGCGAAGTTTTCAAGAATGACGATGGCCGTCGCACCCGAGTCCTTGAGCTGATGCTCCAGTTCGCGCGCCGTGTAGAGCGGGTTGACGTTGACGCAGGTATGGCCAGCGCGCAGGACCGCCGCCATGGCGACTGCAAATTGCGGCACGTTGGGCAGCATGATGGCGACCCGGGCGCCAGGCTCCAGGCCCAACTGCTGGAGCCATGCGCCCAAGGCAGCCGACAAATCGTCCAGTTCGCGGTAGGACATCCAGCGGTCCATGCAGACCGAGAACGGCTTGGCCGCGTGGGTCTTGAAGGATTCTTCCAGCAACTGGTTCAGCGAGGTGAACTGCTCCGGATGGATGTCGTGCGGCACGCCTTCGGGATAACTCTTGAGCCAATGTCGGTCCATAAACACTCCTTGCGGACCATTGTGAAAGCCCGGCAGCCCTTGCTTCAGGGGCTTGTCCTAATGCGCACCGATGAACGCCAGCAAATGACCCAATTTAGTCGCGCAGGCGACATCGCTGTCGTACCTGCTTTCGAAATTTTCCTGCGCCATCCATTTGCTCCAGGCGTCCAATCCTGTTTCCAGAAACTGCTGAGGCGCATCCAGTCCTACTCTGGCTGCAGGGCAGCACAGCATCCTGAGCAGGGTGCGCAATCCGTGCGTGCGTGCGTGCGTGCAAGTCAGGCTGTCCGGAATGCGTCCTGAGGGGTTTGTTCCGGCGTCACCATGGCGCTCGCC
>JBBSRS010000403.1:0-3154 GCA_038242795.1 Burkholderiales bacterium | reverse complement strand
ATCGGCAGATTCATGCAGCGCCATGTTGGCCCACAGCATGTCCACGCTGTCCGGCGGCGGCATCTCGAAGCGCATCGGCGCGGCGCGCCACTGGCTTGGGTTCCACCAGGGTTTAGCTATATTTTTAATAGCTGCTTGCGCACGTCCTTCCTGCGCTTCAGCAACAAAACAAGCTGAATCCGGATAAATCTTCGAGAGTTCGGCATGCGCCTTCAGTCCACCGCGCAAGGCGCCCCAATGCGCCCAGGCGTGCGGCTTGAGTTTGATCCACTCCAGCCGGTCGCGCATGCGGCCGGCAACTTCTTCATGCAGCCACGGTGAAGTCAGGGGTGCCGTTCGCTGCCAGCGGCTGACGGCATTCGGATCGAGCGTGGGCGGACGCGAGGTGGTGGTCATGAGGGGTCGTTTCGTTTTCAAATCAATCCGGGATTAGGCGCCAAGACAGGGAACAGGCGCCAGCATGGCAAGGCGAAGCCACAACATATCGGATTGAGTTGGGAACAGAACCATGGTGGCACAAGGTCGGGCCGGGTATATTGACACGGTGTTACAAAGCCTGTCTGCCCTTCGCCGATTCATGCCCCGCGTGGCCAGCCAGTGCGCTGTCTGCCACAGCTGGCCGACAGCGCAGGTCTGCCAGCCCTGCCTGGCGCGCTTCATGCCATGCGCGCCCTGCTGCGCGGTGTGCGCGCTGCCCCTTCCCACACTGCTGCCGAGTGAACAGCCGCAAACAGACCGGCGTCTTTGCGCCGCCTGCATGCGCCAGCGCCCGCCCCTGGACACCACGCTGGCCGCCGTGCCTTATGCCTACCCCTGGTCGGCGCTGATTTCACGCTTCAAGTTTGGCGAGCAGCCGGGTTGGGCGGGTTTCTTTGCCGGCTTGCTGCTGCAGACGCCCGGGGTGGCGCAGGCACTGGGCGAACTGGGCGCGCAGGACTGGTTGCTTCCCCTGCCGCTGTCGGCCGAGCGGCTGCAAACGCGCGGTTTCAACCAGGCATGGGAACTGGCCAGCGCCCTGGCACGCCAGTCCGGCACACGGGCCCGGGCCGACACGCGGCTGCTGCTGCGCCTGAAGCACACGCGCCCGCAAAGCCAGCTGGGGCGAGATGCCCGGTTGTCCAATGTCAGGGGCGCTTTCCAGGTCGATCCGCTGCGCGCCGGTGAACTGGCTGGCCGGCGTGTGGTGTTGGTCGACGATGTGATGACCAGCGGCGCCTCGCTCTTTACGGCGGCGCAGGCCCTGCAGGATGCCGGCGCGGCGCAGATCACGGCGGTGGTGCTGGCGCGCACGGCGCCCGCCTAGAATCGCCGCTTCGCTCGGCTCATCTTCATTCGCCGCTGCCGCCTTGACCGGCATTGCTCCGCCATCAAGACGCGGCCTTTTCCCTTCTGCCCTTGTCAACCCATGTTCAACATCGTCCTGGTCGAGCCCGAGATTCCGCCCAACACCGGCAACGTGATTCGCCTGGCGGCCAACACCGGCTGCCGGCTGCACCTGGTCGAGCCGCTGGGCTTTTCGATGGACGACAAGCACATGCGCCGCGCCGGGCTGGACTACCATGAGTACGCCCAGGTGCTGCGCCATGCCAGCTGGTCGGCTTTCCTGGCCAGCCAGCAGCCAGCAGCTGGCCGGCTGTTTGCCCTGACCACGCAGGGCTCAAGCACGATGTTCGGGGCGCGTTTTTTGCCGGGCGACTGGCTGGTGTTCGGCTCTGAAACCAAGGGACTGGCCCCAGAAGTGCGCGCGTCATTCGGCGCAGGGCAGCGCTTGAAAGTGCCGATGCTCGCCGGCCAGCGCAGCCTGAACCTGTCCAACCGCGTGGCCGTCACGGTGTTTGAAGCCTGGCGGCAAAACGGTTTTGCCGGCGCCGCCCTGCCCGGCTGATCCCGATTGGGCCCGACGGCGTCAAGCCAGGCGTTTCACGGGTAGCGCCGCACCAGCGCTTCGGCCACGCACACCGGCTTGTCGGCGCCTTCGCGTTCCACTGTCACATTCCACGCCATCTGCAGGCCCTTGCCCTCGATCGGCTCGGCGCTCAGCAGGGTCATCCGGGCGCGCAAACGGCTGCCGACCGGCACGGGCGCCATGAAACGCACCTTGTTCAGGCCATAGTTCACGCCCATGCGGCAGTCGATGATGTCCATCGACGATTCAAAAAACTTTGGCAGCAGCGACAGCGTCAGATAACCGTGCGCAATCGTCGCGCCAAACGGCCCGGCGGCGGCTTTTTCAGGGTCGACATGAATCCACTGGTGGTCGCCGGTGGCTTCGGCAAACAGGTTGACCTGCTGCTGCGTGATGGTGAGCCAGTCGCTGACAGCGACTTCCTGGCCGATGCAGGCCGCCAGGTCAGACAGGGTTTGAAATGTTTTCATCAAGCCACTGTAGCCGCAGGGCAATACGGGAAGCTGGCCGGGTGTCGGTTGGGTGACAGCCTTGGTGCAAAAACACCGCCGACAAAGATCCTGTTTGTTGCAGGTGGCGCCTGGCTTTTCCGCTATCGTTGCCCGATGCACGCACTCCAAAAAACCTGTTTACAGCCCCGGCAGCTGGCCCGCACGACCGCAGCCGTGAGCCCTGAATGAACCACGCACCGGTCTGGCTGATCAACAGCTTCATTTACCTGTCCGCCGCCGTGGTGGCCGTGCCGCTGGCCAAAAAACTCGGCCTGGGCTCGATCATCGGCTACCTCGCCGCCGGCATCGCCATCGGGCCGTGGGGACTGGGACTGGTGACCAATGTGCAGGACATCCTTGACTTTGCCGAATTCGGCGTGGTGCTGATGTTGTTCCTGATCGGCATGGAGCTGGAGCCCAAGCGGCTGTGGAGCCTGCGCCGGCCCATTTTCGGCTGGGGCACTGCCCAGATGCTGAGCTGCGCGGCACTGTTGACCGGCACCGCCATGGCGTTTGGCATTGGATGGCCGGTCGCGCTGGTGGCCGGTTTGGGGCTGGCGCTGTCGTCCACGGCGATTGCGCTGCAGTCGATTCATGAACGCAACCTGATGCGCACCTCCAGTGGCCAAGCCGGCTTTTCGATTTTGCTGTTTCAGGACGTGGCGGCCATTCCGATTTTGGCGCTGATGCCGCTGCTGGCGACGATTGAAGGGTCCAATGAGGCGCTGGTGCAGCCCCACCGGGCGCTGGAAGCTAT
>JBBSRS010000402.1:0-3158 GCA_038242795.1 Burkholderiales bacterium | reverse complement strand
GGGATGCCGCCGGCCACTGCCGCCTCGAACGCGACCATCACGCCCTTGCGGTGCGCCGCGGCAAAAATCTCGGTGCCATGCACGGCCAGCAGCGCCTTGTTCGCGGTCACGACATGCTTGCCCGACTCGATGGCTTCAAGCACCAGCGCCTTGGCAATGCCGTAGCCGCCAATGAGTTCGATCACGATGTCGATGTCCGGGCTGGCCACCACCTTGCGCGCGTCGTCCACCACCAGCACGCCGTCGCCCACCAAAGCCTGGGCGCGCGCCACGTCAAGGTCGGCAACCATGGTGATCTCGATGCCCCGTCCGGCGCGGCGGCGAATTTCTTCCTGGTTGCGCTGAAGCACATTGAAAGTCCCGCTGCCCACGGTTCCAATACCCAGAAGGCCTACCCGGATGGGGCTCAAAGTCGTCGTCGTTTTTAGGTTCACCTGGTGTCCTGCGTGTCTTGGTTGGGCAAGCTGGCCGTTGAAAGGGCGCAGCGGGGAATAGAAAAAGGGGAAAAAGGGAAAAAAGAAAACTCAGATCAGCTTGTTGCGGTATTTTTCAAGAAACTGGGCAATGCGTTTGATCGCTTCGCGCAGGTCTTCCTCGTGCGGCAGAAAAACAATGCGGAAGTGGTCGGGCGCGGCCCAGTTGAAACCGGTGCCCTGCACCAGCATGACCTTGGTTTCCTTGAGCAGCTCAAGAAAAAACTGCCGGTCGTCGGTGATCGGATAGACCTCCGGATCCAGCTTGGGAAACATGTACAGCGCGGCGCTGGGCTTGACGCAACTCACGCCGGGAATGGCGGTGATCAGCTCATATGCCAGATCGCGCTGGCGCCGCAACCGGCCGCCCGGGCAGGTCAGGTCGTTGATGCTCTGGTAACCGCCTAGGGCGGTCTGGATCGCCCACTGGCCCGGCACGTTGGAACACAGCTTCATGTTGGCCAGCATGTTCAGGCCTTCTATATAGTCCTGCGCCCTTTTCTTGGCGCCGGATACCACCAGCCAACCCGCGCGATAACCGCAGGAACGGTAGCTCTTGGACAGTGAATTGAAGGTCAGCGTCAGCACGTCGGTGGACAGGCTGGCCAGAGCGGTGTGCTTTACGTCGTCGTAAAGCACCTTGTCATACACCTCGTCGGCCAGGATCACCAGGTTGTGTTCGCGTGCAATCTCGACAATGCTTTTCAGCAATGCGTCCGAATACAGCGCGCCGGTCGGGTTGTTCGGGTTGATGACGACGATGCCCTTGGTCCGGGACGTGATCTTGGCACGGATGTCTTCCAGGCTGGGCATCCAGCCATTGCTTTCGTCGCAGATGTAATGCACCGGGGTGCCGCCTGCCAGGCTCACGGACGCGGTCCACAGCGGGTAGTCGGGCGAAGGCAGCAGCAATTCGTCGCCGTTGTCCAGCAAGGCGTTGGTGGCCATCGAGATCAATTCGCTGGCACCGTTGCCGAGGTAAATATCCTCCAGTGTCACGCCTTTGATGCCCTGCTTTTGCGTCTCATGCATCACCGCCTTGCGCGCTGCAAAAATGCCCTTGCTGTCAGAGTAGCCGGCTGACGCGGGCAGGTTGCGGATCATGTCCTGCTGGACTTCTTCAGGCGCATCGAAACCAAACACCGCGAGATTGCCGATGTTGAGCTTGATCAGTTTTTGACCCTCATCTTCCATCTGCTTGGCCGCGTCCATGATCGGTCCACGGATGTCGTAAAGCACATTGGCCAGTTTTGCAGACTTGGTGATCGGTTTCATGTCATTTTTGATGAAAGGTTGGGCAGGGCCGCTTTGCCAAAGCGACCACGCCAAAGGAGAAAAACCGGTGCGGCCACCTGAGTTTTGGGCGGAATCTATAATTTGACCACATAAAACGCTGGATTTTTACCTCCAAACCACCAGCCTGGCGGTCCCGGACAGCCCGGCTGTTCAAGCAAACGCGACAACCCTGCATACTTTATGAAACTTCAACCAGATCGCCTTGATGTCCAGTCCATTCTTGCCTACGGCGCCGGATGGGTCGGTCTGGGCAACAACGGCGTTGCTGAAAAAATCGACCACAGCATTGTGATCGGCTCAAGGGGAGAAAAATTTCCGTGGGATTGCCAGCATTTCGAGCAGCTGACGGCCGAGCATTTTGGTGTGCTGGCGGACATGAAGCCCGAACTGGTGATTTTTGGCAGCGGCACGCGCCTTCGGTTTCCGCCCCCGGCCTTTTTGCGCAGCCTGATGGAGCAGCGAATTGGCCTTGAAACCATGGACACACTTGCCGCCTGCCGCACCTACAACATTCTGGCCGGGGAGGGTCGCCATGTGGTTGCAGCGCTGCTGATTGATCCTGATGCAGCTTGAGAGCCGGAAGGCGTCCCTTTCAGAGTAAAATATAGGGTTGCACTTGGCACCGCACCCAGTGAGGGATATCTGTCTTCACTGGCAAAGGCCGCGGCTAATTACAACTACTTTCGTCAGGGTACCCTTAGTATGGCAGTCGTCGTCAATAAACTTCTCCCCGAATTTGAAGCACTCGCCACCGGCGGTCTCAAAGTTTCAAACCAAACGCACCTGGGCAAAGTGGTCGTGCTGTTTTTCTACCCAAAAGATAACACGCCGGGCTGCACCACTGAAGCGATGCAGTTTCGAGACCATCACAAAGATTTCCTCAAGGCCGGCGCCACCGTTTTTGGCGTCTCGCGCGACAACATGAAATCCCATGACGAGTTCAAGTCCAAACTGGAACTTCCCTTTGAACTGATCGCCGACACCGAAGAAAAAATGTGCCACATGTTTGGTGTCGTCAAGAACAAGATCATGTACGGCAAGAAGGTCAAGGGCATCGAGCGCAGCACGTTCCTGGTGGGCGCAGACGGCCTGCTGAAGGAAGAGTGGCGCGGATTGAAGGTTCCCGGCCATGTCGAGGAAGTCCTGAAGGCTGTCAAGGGACTTAAAAAAGAGGCCTGAAGCTGCTTCTCGCCTGTCGGAACGGCGGTCATTTGAGTTGTGCATAATGAGCTCATGCAATTGATCCCAGCGACTGCGTTCAAAAAAAAGCCGCCCGGCCTCGAGGCGGCTTTTTTATTTCTGAAACTTCATGGACAGAGTTTTAAGCACCATGCCCCGGCCCCCCCCCCCGACCCACCGTGCTGCCCTGCTTTGACCAGAATTGCGTGG
>JBBSRS010000401.1:0-3160 GCA_038242795.1 Burkholderiales bacterium | reverse complement strand
GCGCCCATGACGATGACCGGTTCGGACGGGGAAAGGTTCATGGCAATGCTCGCGGTGTTCAAAGGGAGGGCATTCCCAATATGGCCGTGTCCGGCGCAGGACCCTGTGGGTTTTCAGCGCCTGGCGGCGTAGGCTTTCACCATGGGCTGGACAAATTTGCCCCGCAGTTGCCCTGCAATGCCTTGGCTACTGCCTCACCTGAATTTCGCCGGCTGGCTGGCGCGGCTCGGCGGCTCATGATTGTGAATTGCTCCTGTTTGGCGCAAAATGCGCCAAACAGGAGCAATTCATGACATCAACATCCACCGGTTTTTCATCGGTCAAGCTTCCCGCCGCGCTGGTGCAGCAAGCCCGCGAGGCCGCCCGGCCCCTGCGCCGCTCCGTCGCCGGCCAGGTCGAGTACTGGGCCACGCTGGGCCGCATCGTCGAGCATTCCGGCCTGACGGCGCAGGAAGCGCAGACGGCGATCGAGGGGTATGAGGCGGCGGCCAGCAAGATCCCTTTAGACCGGTTGCTGGATGTCATTGAGACACGGTTCGATGCTGCCGATGAAAGCGGCTGTCTGGCTGATCGGGTTCGGCAGGTTGTGCATGGCAACCGCGTCAAAGCTGTAGGCCTGCAAAAAGCCGTCTGAGTGTGGTGCAGCCTGTTTTCTATTTATTGGCTGGCCCGAACGGTGCTGGCAAGTCCACTTTGTTTCGCGCCGCTGTCGCCGAAGGCTTGATTCCGGCGGAGGCGGAATTTGTCAACGCCGACTTGTTCGAGGCAGCTCACCTGCAGCACCTCGACAACCTGCAACTGCGCTCGGAGAAAGCGCGTGTGTGGGCCGAGGGGCGGCGTGCCGCGTTGCTTGAAGCAGGGCAGTCGTTTGTCAGCGAAACCGTGTTTTCGCATGAATCCAAACTGGCGCTGATTGCGCATGCCCAGCGCTGCGGTTTTGCCGTTGTCTTGCTGGTGGTTTGCATGGATGATCCAGAACGCCTGTTGGCCAGGGTGCATCAGCGTGTGCAGGAAGGCGGCCACGCAGTGCCCGATGAACGAATTCTGGCCCGCTATCCCCGCACCCTTTTGCACCTTGCGCAGGCCGTGCGGCTGGCTGACCTGTCGATGCTTTATGACACCGGCGGCGCCAGTGATGAAGCGGACAAGGTCAATTTGCCAGTGCGCGTGGCAGTGTGCAGGGGACCGAAAACTCAGTGCCTTGTGAAGCGTCTGCCAAAGTGGGCAGCGCTGATTCTGGATTGAGTCCCCGACCGCCCTCAGGCCGCCACAAACCGCTCGCGCAAATACGCAATGATCTTGTCCGAGTCATAAAGCCACTGGCTGTTGCCGGCCTTGTCGGTGATCTTCAGGCACGGCACCTTGGCCTGGCCGCCGCCCTTGAGCAGGGCCTGCCGGTCCGGGCCGGCGGGCTGCGCGTCGATGCGCTGGATGTTCAGCGACAGGCGGCTCATTTCCTGGCGGACCTTGCTGCAAAACGGGCAGGTCTTGTACTGGTACAGCGTCAGCGACTTGCACTGCCGGTTGACCTTGTCCTGCGCGGCCTGGAGGCGCACCACGCCTTTGGGCCGGGTGAGCGTTTCCTTGAGCACCACCACCGGGCCCAGGACGACGCGCACGGTTTTAAAAAAGTATCGGATAAAAGTTTTCATGGCCGATTTTAGGCCGGCCCGGCCGGGCGGCAGGCGCAGGTCACCCCCGCATCAAGGCCTCGATCTCGTCGGCCTTCACCGGCACGCCGCGCGTCAGCAACTCGCAGCCTTGGGCGGTGACCAGCGCATCGTCCTCAATGCGGATGCCAATATCCCAAAACTTTTTCGGCACCCCTTTGGCCGGTCGCACGTACAGGCCCGGCTCGATGGTCAGCACCATGCCGGGTTTCAGAATGCGCGACGGCTTGCGCATGATCATCTGGCCGAACGCGTCTTTCTCGGGCTGCGGCTGGCTGCCGGGTTCGGTGTAGTCGCCGCAGTCGTGCACGTCCATGCCCATCCAGTGGCCGGTGCGGTGCATGTAGAACTGGCGGTAAGCACCCGATTCGAGCACGTCATCGACATTGCCGTGCTTGGCCCTGGCCAACAGGCCGGTGTCCAGCATGCCTTCAATCAGCACCCGCGTGGCGGCGTTGTGCGGGTCGATGAAACGGTTGCCCGGCCGCGTGGCGTCGATGGCCGCTTCCTGCGACGCCTGCACGATGTCGTAGAGGATGCGCTGCGCCGGGGTGAATTTGCCATTGGCCGGAAAGGTGCGGGTGATGTCGCTGGCGTAGCTTTCAAGCTCGCAGCCGGCGTCGATCAGGCACAACTGCCCGGCTTGCAATTCGGCATTGCCGGCGCGGTAATGCAGCACGCAGGCGTTGGCACCGGCGGCGACGATGCTGGTGTAGGCGGGGAATTCAGAGCCGTGGCGGCGGAATTCGTGCAGCAGTTCGGCCTCTAAATGGTATTCGCGCAGGCCACCGGGCACCCTGGCGCGCAGCATCGCCGCCGAGGTCTGCATGGCGCGCACATGGGCACCGGCCGAGATGGCGCCGGCACGCCGCAAGATGGCGATTTCATGCGCGTCCTTGACCAGCCGCATCTCGTCGAGCAGCTTGCACAGGTCGTGCTGGCTTTGCGGGCATTCGGCACCCAGGCGCACACGGGCGCGCACCTGGTTCAGCCAGCCATCGACCGTTGTTTCCAGCCCCTTGTGCGTGGCGAAGGGAAACCACACGGCGTTCTGGTTGGCGAGCAGGTCGGGCATTTTTTCGTCGATCATGTCCGCGCTGAAGGCCGCATCGACGCCGAGTTGCGCGGGGGCGGCTTCGGGGCCGAGGCGGATGCCGTCCCAGATTTCGCGCTCCAGGTCCTTGGGCCGGCAAAACAGCGTGCTCTTGATGGTTTTGCCATTGGCTTCGATCACCAGCCAGGCGCCGGGCTCGCTGAAGCCGGTCAGGTAGTAAAAATAGCTGTCGTGGCGGTAGGGAAAGTCGCTGTCGCGGTTGCGCGGCAGCTCGGGCGCGGTCGGCAGCAGAGCGACGCCGCCGCCGGCCTTGATCAGGACGCGGCCAATGGCGGCGCGGCGTTTGGCGTAGACGGCGGAAGGGTTCAACAGAGTGCTCATGGGGCGGGATGCTTTCAGTTCGGAAAATGTTGGTTCAGTTCGGCCAGCCGCTCGG
>JBBSRS010000400.1:0-3160 GCA_038242795.1 Burkholderiales bacterium | reverse complement strand
TGGCGTATTTGGCCTTAGCCTTTTCGCCGGCCGGGCGGTAGTGATTGCGCCCGGCAATGTCCTGGCCTTCATGGGAATACAGGTAGTCGAGGTAAGCGGTTGCCACAGCGCGCGTGCCTTTTTTGTCGACGTTTTTGTCCACCACCGTCACCGTCGGCTCGGCCAGGATGCTGATGGACGGCACAATGACCTGGAACTTGTCGGCACCAAATTCCTTGAGCGCCAGAAAGGCTTCGTTTTCCCAGGCCAGCAGCACGTCGCCGACGTTGCGCTGGGCAAAGGTCATGGTCGAGCCGCGCGCGCCGGTGTCCAGCACCAGCACATTTTTATACAACTGGCCGGCGAATTCCTTGGCCTTGGCGTCGCTGCCAGCATTCTTGCGCTTGGCAAATTCCCAAGCGGCCAGATAGTTCCACCGGGCACCGCCTGAGGTTTTCGGATTGGGTGTGATGACGGCCACGCCAGCCTTGGTCAGGTCGTCCCAGTCTTTGATGGCCTTAGGGTTGCCCTTGCGCACCAAAAACACGATGGTCGAAGTGTACGGGGCCGAGTTGTGCGGCAGGCGTTTTTGCCAGTCCTTGGGAATCAGTCCGCCCTGCTTGACCAGCGCATCCACATCGCCTGCCAGCGCCAAGGTCACCACATCGGCATCGATGCCATCAATCACCGAGCGTGCCTGTTTGCCCGAACCACCGTGTGACTGCTTGATGGTCACATCCTGGCCGGCCTTGGCTTTCCAGTATCTGGCAAAGGCAGCGTTGTAGTCCACGTAGAGTTCGCGGGTCGGGTCATAGGACACATTGAGCAGTGTCACAGGCGGCGGCTGGGCATGACCGATCAGGCTGGCGCCAGCCAGAGCCGCCCCCAGGCCGAGGGCCAACAGGGTGCGGGTTGAAGAATCTACAAAGTGACGGCGTGTGGCCATGGTGGTGCTTCCCAAACAATGAATGCAAAAAATTGAGTGGGTGAATTTTGAAAGCCATGGCTTGAAACTCAAAAGAAGAATAAATAGCTTCTTTATGCAGAAAATGTTTTTCAGCTTGGGCGCTCAGGCGTTGAACACACACTGATGACGACGCCCATCTGATGTCGATTCACATTGCCAAATTCGACCAACCCATGAAAATATCACCGGTTCACAACCTGCACCTAAATTTTCACGATGAATGAAAAGGCCGCTATTTTTGGAAATCGGAACCAACGTGGCATTGACAACAGCAATGCCAGGCTAACCTCACAAAGGAAGTGTCTTGTCGGTCAATTGCTATGGGCTACTGTGACGATCCAGAGATTTTGAGTGGATTGTGGGGTTATGGAAGCTGAAAAAGGAAAACGGGTTACGAAATTTCTTTCGTAACCCGTTCATTTTTTGGTGCGGCTGGCAGGAATTGAACCCACGACCCCTTGGTTCGTAGCCAAGTACTCTATCCAACTGAGCTACAGCCGCCAAGCTTCAAATTATAGCGCAGAAATTGGCATCGATTGATCACGCTCAATTAACAAAATGAATTTCAGCTGAGGCTGAAAAATCTCAAAAGCCGGCATGCTGCGACGCGTTGAGCACTGCTTTTGCGAGCTGGTCAAACTGGTGGGTCTTGTCCAGAAAATCCTCTGCCCCGGCTCCAAGATAGCGTTTTCGATAGACCGGGTCAGAACTGTTGCTGAAGATGACAAATGCAATGTCCGGGGCGGCATGGCGAACTGCCTGCAAGACCTGCAGGCCGGATCCGCCTTCGAGTTGAATGTCCAGCACCACCACATCGGGATAAGCGGCAAGAATGCCCTCGATGGAGTCCTGGGGTGTTTCTGCCTGGCCGACAACGGTCATGGCGCGGGCGTCGAGCATCGACACCACGCGCTCCCGTATGAGAAGCGAGTCGTCTGCAATAAAAATTCTCAACGATGCATTTTCCTGGCCCATTGCCCTACTTTGACGCCCATTCATGGCGTGCGCCATGCAGGTTGTCTGAAATGCAGCATCGGAAAATTCCGGAAGTGCCAATAGACTGCACCGACCAGCATTCAGCCAATCACCCCAAGCCAGGCGCTGTGGAAAAGCCTCTCTCAACACCCTTGATGAACAAACGACTTGTTCAAATCGATTCAGGGTTCCAGCGGCTCGGTCACGCCATGCTTGATGGCGTAACGGATCAGTTCACTCTGATTTTGCAAATTCATCTTCTGCATGAGATTGGCCTTGTGCGTGCTGATGGTTTTGGCCGAAAGGTTCAACCGTCCGGCAATATCGGTGACCGACATGCCAATGGCAATCAAACGGAAAACCTCGAACTCCCGGTCTGTCAGCCGTTCATGCGCTGCGGAAGTTGATCCCAGCATGGAGCCAAGTGCCAGTTGCTCGGCAACCCCTGTGCTGATGAAGGCGCCACCTGCGGCAATCTTGCGCAGCACCTGCATCAGTTGCGTGGGCGCACTTTCCTTGGTCAGATAGCCGCTGGCGCCGGACTTGATCGAACGAACGGCGTACTGCAGCTCTTCGTGCATGCTGAGCACAAGAATCCGGAGTTTCGGCTTTTCACACCGCACCAGCTTGATCAGTTCCATTCCACTTCGACCGGGCATGGACAAGTCAAGAACCAGGACGTCAAAATCAGACTCGCGGACCTGGTGCATGACCTCTGTGCCATTCGACGCCTCACCGACCACGGTCATGTCATCGGCCGAGGTGACGATGCGTTTGAGACCCTCTCTCACAATGGCATGGTCGTCGGCGATGACGATCCTGATCATTGATGAACTCCCATGTGGTCCATGGGAATACTGACCTCGACGGTGGTTCCCTTTCCCTGCGCGCTGAAGATGTCAACGCATCCCCCCAGGAGTTGCGCCCGCTCGCGCAGGCCCATCAAACCCAGGGACTGTGGCTTGCGCGGGCCATTCGCAAAAAATCCGCAGCCATCGTCGTCCACCCGCAGCCTCACCGTGTCCAGGGTCTTGTCCAGAGTGATGACGACCTGCGAGGCAGCCGCATGCTTGGCAATGTTGTTGAGCGACTCCTGAACGATCCGGAACACGGCTGTTGCGTACGGCTCTGGCAATTCAAGCGCCAATTCGTCGTTGGTGGAAAGCGTGCAGGGCACGCCGCAGCGCTGCATAAAATTGTTTGCCAGCCATTCGATGGCGGGCACCAGCCCCAGATCAT
>JBBSRS010000399.1:0-3176 GCA_038242795.1 Burkholderiales bacterium | reverse complement strand
GGGTCATGGGCAAGGCCCTGCGCAACGTCGAAGCCCTGCCTGACTCGGACGCGGTCCGGCTGATTCCGCTGGACAAGGACCTGGAGCCGGAATGAGCACCGCCGCCGCATGACGCCCGAGTTGGCCCGGCTGATCCTCGCGCAGATCTGCCTGCACGCCTGCATGGCGGGCACCCGCTTGTCAGCGCCTCTGCTGGCGCTGCGCGAAGGCTACAGCCCGGCGGCGGTGGGGGTGCTGCTGGCGTTGTTTGCCCTGACGCAGGTGTTTCTGGCATTGCCGGCCGGCCGCTTTGCCGACCGGCATGGCTTGCGGCGTCCGGTCAGCTATGGCGTGCTGGCGGCTGTGGCCGGGGCGGGCGCTGCCGTTGCTTTTCCGGTGTTTCCGGTGCTGTGTCTGGCCGCGCTGCTGACGGGCGGCGCCACCGGCGTGGCCACCATCGCCCTGCAGCGCCATGTCGGACGGGCGGCGGGTGGCGTTCTGCAACTGCGCAAGGTGTTCAGCTGGCTGGCGATCGGCCCGGCCATTTCCAATTTTGTCGGCCCGTTTTCCGCCGGCCTGCTGATTGACCATGCCGGCTCGTCACCGGGCAGCCTGACGGGCTACCGGGCGGCGTTCTTCCTGATGGCGCTGCTGCCCCTCGTCACCTGGTTTTTGGTGCGCAAAACCCGCGAACTGCCGGCGCTGCTGGCCGCGAACGACGGCACACGGCCCAAGGCCTGGGACTTGCTGCGCGCGCCGATGTTTCGCCGCCTGATGGGCGTGAACTGGTTGCTGTCGTCATGCTGGGATGTGCACACCTTCGTGGTGCCGGTGCTGGGCTTCGAGCGCGGCATCAGCGCCTCGGTGATCGGCACGATCCTGGGCGCTTTTGCGCTGGCCGCTGCCGCCATTCGCCTGCTGATGCCGTGGCTGGCCGCGCACCTGAAGGAATGGAAGGTGCTGGCCACTTCGATGCTGGCAACGTGCTTGCTGTTTGCGGCGTATCCCCTGACGCGTTCGGCGCTGGGCATGGGCATCTGCTCGGTGCTGCTGGGGTTTTCGCTGGGCATGGTGCAGCCGATGATCATGAGCATGCTGCACCAGATCACGCCCGAGGCACGCCACGGCGAAGCCCTGGGCCTGCGGCTGATGGCCATTAACGCTTCCAGCGTGGTGATGCCGATGCTGTTCGGATCGGCCGGTGCGCTGGTCGGCATTGCCGGCGTGTTCTGGGCGACCGGCGCCCTGGTGGGCATGGGCTCTCGCCTGGCCTGGCGGCTCAGGGACAGCATGGCCGCCGTGCCGCATGGCGACAAGCCAGGCTGATGGATGCCTGGCCTGTCACGGTTTCGGTCAGCTTGGCCGAAAACTCAAAGTTCGTAAAAAGTCTTGATCGCGTCCCAGGCGGCTTGCGGCTCATCGACATACCGGATCAGGTCCAGGTCTTCCGGTGAAATCGTGCCTTCCTCGATCATCACCTCGAAGTTGAACAGCCGTTTCCAGTAGTCAGTGCCGAAAAGGATGATGGGCACGGGTTTGGCCTTCTTGGTCTGAACCAGCGTGATGACCTCGAACAACTCGTCAAGCGTTCCGAAGCCGCCCGGGAAGGCCACCAGTGCCTTGGCACGCATCATGAAATGCATCTTGCGCAGGGCAAAGTAATGGAACTTGAAGTTCAGCGACGGTGAAACATACGGGTTCGAGCCTTGCTCGTGCGGCAGCACGATGTTCAGGCCGACGGTCAGTGCGCCCATTTCCTGCGCACCCCGGTTGGCCGCTTCCATGATGCCCGGGCCGCCGCCGGTGCAGATGAACAACTGCTCGGCCGACGGACGCGGATTGCTGTAGCCCGCCACAATGCGGGCGAACAGGCGTGCCTGGTCGTAATACCTGGCATTGCGCATGTGACGCTGGGCCAGCGCCAGCGCAGCTTCATCATCGCCTTGCTTGGCCAAATCAAGGGCTGCCTTGGCCTGCTCCGGTGCCGGAAAACGGGCGCTGCCAAACACCACAATGGTGTTTTCGATGCCCTGCGCCTGCTGGTCGATTTCGGGCTTGAGCATTTCAAGCTGGATGCGAATGGCGCGGGTTTCCCGCCGCAGCAGAAACTCCGGGTCGGCAAAGGCGATTCGGTTGGCATCGGGCCGCAGCGGTGCGGTGTCGCTGGACAGGGCGTGCAGCTCGGACCAGGCGTGGGCCAGTCGGTCTTCGGATAGGTCTTGTGTTTGTTCCATGGGCTTTTTTGGTGAGGCGTGAGCCCAGTGCTGACCCTCAGGTCATGCTGTTTGCAAGGTAATGAAAGCAACGGGTAACAGGAACATCATAAAGACGGTTTGTGTCGTGCCGGGGGTCGGGAAATAAAAAAGGCTCCCTGTGGGAGCCTTTTGACAGGGCAGGGTGATGCCGGATCAGACACGCTTGCGGTATTCGCCGGTGCGGGTGTCGATTTCGACCACATCGCCCTGGGCCACGAAGATAGGCACGCCGATTTCAAAACCGGTGGCCAGCTTGGCCGGCTTGAGCACCTTGCCGGACGTGTCGCCCTTGACGGCAGGCTCGGTCCAGGTGATTTCGCGCTGGACGCTGGTCGGCACTTCGACCGAAATGGCCTTGCCGTCATAAAACACCACTTCGAGTTCCATGCCGTCTTGCAGGTAGTTCAGCGAGTCGCCCATGTTTTCGGCCTCGACTTCGTACTGGTTGTAGTCGGCGTCCATGCAGATGTACATGGGGTCGGCAAAGTAGGAATAGGTGCATTCCTTCTTGTCCAGGAACACCTGGTCAAGCTTGTCATCGGCCTTGAAGACCTGCTCGGTGTTGAAACTGGCAATCAGGCTTTTCAGCTTCATGCGCACGGTGGCGGAGTTGCGCCCACCGCGGCTGTATTCGGTTTTCAGCACGACCATTGGGTCCTTGCCGTGCATGATGACGTTACCGACGCGGATTTCTTGAGCGATTTTCATAGCAATTTCAATGTGTTGGACCGCTGACCCTGTGCGGTTATGGTGCAGGTTTTGCGGCGGGTTATAAGACCAGGACCAGAACCGGTTACAGGGGCAGCGACAGCGACAGCACCAGTGACAGGGCCGGTTTTCAGGCCATTCATGCGTCTTGCCTCAACAGGCCGGATCGCAAAGCCCACGATTTTAGCGGTTTTTTGCCACAAAGCTGAGCAGGTTGGTGCACAGGTCGTTCTG
>JBBSRS010000398.1:0-3178 GCA_038242795.1 Burkholderiales bacterium | reverse complement strand
CGCTTCCAACACTGGTGCTGCTTTACGTGCTCATGCTGATTCCCTTCACACCGGGCATTGGCGACCTGCGCAAGGCCAAGTCTGAAACCCCGTCGGTGTTGCTGGCGTCCAACGGCACGGTGCTGGCCGAGTACCGGCGCAGCAACCGGCGCTGGGTCACGCTGGACAAAATATCGCCGCATGTCGTCAATGCCCTGATCAGCACCGAAGACCACCGCTTTTACGACCACCACGGCATCGACTTTCGACGAACCGCCGGCGCGCTGCTGAGCACTTTGTCGGGTGAACTGCAGGGTGGCTCGACCATCACGCAGCAACTGGCGCGCAACCTGTACCCCGAGGAAATCGGCCGGGCCGCCACCATCACCCGCAAGGTCAAGGAGGCGATCACCGCATTGAAGATCGAGGCGGTGTATTCCAAGGACGAAATCCTGGAAACCTACCTCAACACCGTGCCCTTCCTGTACAACGCTTTCGGCATCGAGATGGCGGCGCGCACCTATTTCGACAAGTCGGCTGACAAGCTCGATGTGCTGGAAAGCGCCACGCTCATCGGCATGCTCAAGGGCACGAGCTATTACAACCCGGTGCTCAACCCGGACCGTGCGCGCAAGCGACGCAATCTGGTGCTGGGCCAGATGGCCAAGCATGGCAAGCTCGACCCGGCCCGGCTCGATGCACTGGAAAAGCGGCCGCTGAAGCTGGATTTCGAACGCCAGGTCGAACCCCTGGGCATCGCCCCCCACGTCGCGCAACACCTGCGCAAGTGGCTGATTGCCTGGGCTGACAGCAAGGGCTATGACATCCATGCCGATGGCCTGCGCGTGCGCACCACGATTGACGCCAACATCCAGAAGCTGGCCAACCAGGCGGTGGCGCGGCAACTGACGCAGTTGCAAAAGCTGGCGGACGGCCAGCGCAAGGCCGGCGCCGAGCGCGCCCTGCTGCAGGCCGGCTTCCTGGCGCTGGACCCGCGCAGTGGCGCGGTGCGCGCCTGGGTCGGCAGCCGGGATTTTGCGCAGGAGCAGTTCGACCACGTCAGCCAGGCGCGCCGCCAGCCCGGATCGACCTTCAAGCCTTTCGTCTATGGCGCGGCCTTCATGCAGGGGCTGAGCCCTTCGTTTGCCTTTATTGACAAACCGGTCGCCATCGACTCGGGCGGCGGCGACGTGTGGACGCCCAGCGATGCCACGCCGCCCACCGGCCAGCCGACCACGCTGCGCGACGGCCTGGTGTATTCCAAGAACACCATCACCGCCCAGCTGGTGCAGAAAATCGGCCCGGCCAGCGTCGGCCAACTGGCGCAGGCGCTGGGCGTGCGCCAGAGCAAGCTCGACCTGGTGCCATCGCTCGCGCTGGGCACCAGCCCGGTCACGCTGCTGGAAATGGTCGCCGCCTACGGCAGCATCGCCAACGGCGGCCACTACCTGCTGCCGGTGCTGGTGGCCAGTGTCGAAGACCACCAGGGCAAGCTGCTGGAAACCTTCACGCCGGTCAGGGTATCGACACCGGCCATGCCGCGCGCCGATGCCCTGACGCTGGTGGACGTGATGCGCGGCGTGATCGACCAGGGCACCGGCCACGCGATTCGCCAGCGCTACGGCATCCAGGCCGATGTGGCCGGCAAGACCGGCACCACGCAGGACAACACCGACGGCTGGTTCATCATGATGAATCCACAGTTGGTGGCCGGCGCCCGGGTCGGCTTCAACGACAACAGCGCGACGATGGGCAACTGGGGGCAGGGCGCGCGCAGCGCCTTGCCCATGGTCGGCGAGGTGTTCCAGGGTGCGTTTCGCAACCGCTGGCTGGACCAGAACGCAGAGTTCGACATACCGCGCCGGCGGCCGCCTCCCCCGCAGGCGCCGCCCCAGCCCCAGCGCAACGATTCACTGTCAGACATCGTCAACGGCCTGTTCGGCAAGATTTTGAAGCAGCTCCAGTAGCCGCCACCGCAAGGCCATCTCATGTCATCAAGTGCTTCAACGATGGCGCCAGCCATCAGCCCGGCCACGCGCCGTTCCATCCTGCTGCTGTCAATGGCCTGCTTCGCCAGCATGTCGGCGCAGCGTATCTGCGACGCCATGCTGCCGGAGTTGTCGCGCGTCTTTGCGGTCGGGCTGGCGCAGGCGGCACAGGTGGTGTCGGTGTTTGCCATCGCTTATGGCGCCGCGCAGCTTTTCTACGGCCCGCTGGGGGACCGCGTCGGCAAGTTCCGCGTCATCACCTTTGCCACGCTCGGCTGCAGCATTGGCAGCGCGCTGGCGGTGTCCGCCGGCACGCTGGACATCCTGGTGTTGGCGCGCCTCCTGATGGCGCTGGGCGCTGCCGCCCTGATTCCGCTGTCCATGGCCTGGGTCGGCGACGCCGTGCCGTCCGACCAGCTTCAGGAAATGCTGACACGAACCGGGCTGGGCAGCACCCTGGGCATTGTCGGCGGCCAACTGGTCGGCGGCCTGCTCACCGATGCGCTCGGCTGGCGCTGGGCCTTCGTGTTCATGACGGTGTTGTTCGGTGCGGTCGGTGCGCTGCTTTGGCTGGACCTGCGCCGCCAGCGCACGCCGGCCACCATGGCCGAGGCGCCAGCGGGTGTGGCAGCGGTCCGCCATGGTTTCGTCACGCAGGCGGTGATGATCCTGACCGGTCCCTGGTCACGCATCATCTTGCTGATGGCGCTGGTGGAGGGGGCTGCGGGCTTTGGCGTGCTGGCAATCTGGGCCTCGCATCTGCACCGGTCGCTGGGTTTGTCGCTGTCGCTTGCCGGTGGCATCGTGGCGCTGTTCGGCCTGGGCGGCATGCTTTACATGGCAGTCGGCCGCCACCTGATTCGCCGCTTCGGCCAGCAGGGGCTGGTGCTGTTCGGTGGCGCCATCGTGGGCGTGTCGGCACTGGTGCTGGCTTACACCCCGCATTGGGCCCCGGCCCTGCCAGCGAGTTTGCTGGCAGGCTTTGGCTTTTTCATGTTCCACAACACCATGCAGACCAACGCCACGCAGATGGCGCCACAGGCGCGCGGCACGGCGGTGTCGCTGTTTTCCTCGTCCCTGTTCCTGGGCCAGTCGATCGGTGTGGTGCTGGCCGCCAGCCTGATTGACCGGGTCGGGACCAGCGCGGTGATTGCAGCGGGCGGCGCAGTGATGGCGCTGGAAGGCGTGTACTTTGCCTGGGTGCTCCGGCG
>JBBSRS010000397.1:0-3184 GCA_038242795.1 Burkholderiales bacterium | reverse complement strand
CTTGGTCGGGTCGGCCGCATCGACCAGGCGCAGCTTCTTTGCGCGCATCAGCCCGCCGTCGCGACCGGTCAGGCCGACCGCCTTGCCGCCGGCCTGGTTGATCAGGCCGACGATGTCCTGCTGCACCTGTCCGGCCAGCACCCACTCGACCACTTCCATGGTTTCGTCGTCGGTCACGCGCATGCCCTGTATGAAATGGCCTTTCTTGCCCAGGCGATTCAGCGCCATTTCAATCTGGGGTCCGCCGCCGTGCACCACCACCGGGTTCATGCCGACCAGCTTGAGCAGCACCACGTCCTCGGCGAAGTCGGCCTGCAGGGCCGGGTCGGTCATGGCGTTGCCGCCGTACTTGATCACCAGCGTCTTGCCATGGAACTTGCGGATGTAGGGCAGCGCCTGAGCCAGGATCTCGGCCTTGTCGCGCGGGCCGATGTGCGACAGGTCGGGATCAGAGGACAAAGATGCGGGATGCGAAGGATGGGTCATGTCATCAAGCCTGGAAGTGTTGAATCTGCAAATTGTGCCGCATGGGCGTGATGGCCTGGAGGGGCCATGCCCGCCGGAGCGGGGCTGTCAGGAATCTGTGGACTCTCACCCGTGCAAAAACCAGCGTCAGGCGTGATTCGGCAAGGCCGCTGGTGTCGGCACAAGCTCGTCAGCCCCACCATCTCCATGCGGCTGGTAGCCATGCACCAGACGGAGCAGGATGGCGCGCATCACCGGCGCATGGTTCAGCGTGGCGGCCTGGCGCATGTCCACCAGAATGGGGGCGAGTTCGTTCCAGGAAACAAAATCCTCGTGGGCCTTCATGATCCGCTGGTGCGCCGTTTTCTCGGGGTTGTCGCCGATCAGCAGTTCCTCGTACAGCTTCTCGCCGGGGCGAAGGCCGGTGATCTGGATTTCAATATCGCCTTCGGGGTTGTGTTCGTCGCGCAGGCTCAGGCCGGACAGCTGCGCCATGCGCCGGGCAAGATCGACAATTTTCAAAGGGTTACCCATGTCAAGCACAAACACGTCGCCCCCCTGCGCCATGGCACCGGCCTGCAACACCAGTTGAGCGGCCTCGGGAATCGTCATGAAATAGCGCGTGACCTCCGGATGCGTGACCGTCAGCGGGCCACCGTCGCGCAGTTGCTTGCGAAACAGCGGCACCACGCTGCCGCTGCTGCCCAGCACATTGCCAAAGCGAACCATGGCAAACACGGTGCGGTTCGGGACTTCCGGACTGTAGCTGCCGTCGGGGGACACAAAGCGCACCGACGGGCTGGCCGCCAGCGCCTGCAGCACCAGTTCAGCCATGCGCTTGGTCGCGCCCATGACGTTGGTGGGGCGAACCGCCTTGTCGGTGGAAATCAGCACGAAATGCGCCGTTCCGCTTTCCATCGCGGCGCGAGCGGCGTTCAAGGTGCCAAAGACATTGTTCAGCACGCCTTCCGACGGATTGCTCTCGACCAGCGGCACATGCTTGTAGGCTGCGGCGTGGTAGACCGTGGCTGGCCGGTGAAGCTGGAAAATTTCCTTGAGGCGGCCAAAATTGCCGACGCTGGCCAGCAAAGGGACCACCTCGACCTGCAGCCCATGGTCAGTGCACAAACCCAGCAGTTCGCGGTGAATGGTGTACAGGGCAAATTCATTGAGTTCGACCAGCACCAGCCGGCGCGGCTTTTCCTGCAGGATCTGGCGGCACAACTCGCTGCCGATGCTGCCGCCTGCGCCGGTGACCAGCACCACATGATCGGCCAAGTTGCGCGCCAGCAGGCTCGAATCGGGCGGCACCGACGGCCGGCCCAAAAGGTCTTCCACGTCGAGTTCCTGAAAATCCTGAATCGTCACCCGTCCCGAGGCCATGTCGCCCATGCCGGGCAGGGTCCGGACGTGCACGGGCAGTTCGCGCAGGCTGGCGATGATTTCATTGCGCCGCGCACGGTCCAGCGACGGCATGGCCAGAAGAATGTCTGTGATGCCCATGCGCTCCACCGCATCGGCGACCTCAACCGGCATCATGATGTCAACGCCGTTGATGCTTCTTCCGGCCTTCTTTTTGTCATCGTCGATAAAGCCCAGCAGCACGAACTGGCGCCCCACCGCCAAGGCAGAAGCAGTTTCCACACCCGCCTCGCCAGCGCCATAGATCAGCAGGCGGCCCACCGCATGGCGCGCCTTGCCGGACCAGCCTGCCAGCCAGAACCGTGCCATCGCCCGGCTGATGCCGACCAGCAGCAGCAGCAGCAAGGGCTGGATCAGGCCCAGGGTGCGCGGCACGCCTTCCCATTTGAAAAACAGCAAGGCTACAAACAACAGCACCGCATACAGCGCGACCGCCTTGGCCGTCGTTGCCAGGGCCGCCATGCCGGTGTAGCGAAAAATGGCGCGGTAGAGTCCAAATCGCACGAAAACAGGAATCGCCAGCAGGGGCGCGAGCAGGTACACGTAGGCTTGCTGTGCAAATGGCAGGCCGGTCTGGTCGACGCGCAAATAAAAAGCCCCCCACACAGACGCCAGCATCATCAGCACGTCGAGTGCAATGACCACGACCCGCTTGGCAGGACGCGGCAGCGCCAGCAAAGGCGTTGCCACTAATTTGTTCATCAACATTTCACTCTTTTATTCAGTTAACCGTCAAGGCGCGTCGAGAACCTGCGCCACGCAGGGTCCCAGCCTTGACGTTTTCCCTCCCTGTCGCCCAACACCGTCCATCGCCTTCTCGCCAGGCAGAAGCTCAGTGGGTGATTCCGTCACGCCGAATTACCTTCACAAAGGTCAGCCACAAAATGCGGATATCCAGTTTCAGTGACTGCCGTTGAAGATACTCGACATCGAGCCTGACCTTGTCAGGAATGGGTAACTCATCGCGTCCATTGATTTGCGCCCAGCCTGTCAGTCCCGGCACCAGTTCATGCACGCCCTGCCGGGTCCGCAATTCAATCAGATCCTGCTGGTTGAAGAGCGCGGGCCGCGGTCCGACAAAACTCATGTCCCCTGCCAGGATGCTCCACAACTGTGGCAACTCGTCCAGGCTGCTTTTGCGTAAAAAGCTGCCGATAGGCGTCAGGTGCGCCTTCGGGTCGGCGAGAAGGTGCGTGGCCACGGCCGGTGTGCCGACCCGCATGCTGCGGAACTTGGGCATCCTGAACAGCTTGTTGTGGCGTCCTACGCGGTCTGACCAGTAAAGCGCCGGACCGGG
>JBBSRS010000396.1:0-3191 GCA_038242795.1 Burkholderiales bacterium | reverse complement strand
GCTCAAGCATGCGCAAAAAGCCATCGAGATGGGCGCCAACGCCATCACCATCCAGGGCGGCGAGGGCGGCGGCCACACCGGCTCGGTTCCGACCACCGTGCTGCTGCCGCAAGTCGTCGATGCGGTGAATGTGCCGGTCGTGGCCGCTGGCGGCTTTTACGACGGGCGCGGTTTGCTGGCGGCGCTGGCCTTTGGCGCGCAGGGCATTGCCATGGGCACGCGCTTCTTGATGACCAGCGACTCGGGCGTGCCCGACGTGACGCTCAAACGCTACCTGGCGACGCGCGACGCCGAGAAGATCCAGATTTCGCATTTGGTGGACGGCATGCCGCAGCGCATGATTCCCAACGAATACCTGGCGATGCTTGAAAAAGCTTCGCCACTCAAGCGCCTGCGCATTGCCGTCAATCTGGCACTGCAATTCAAAGCCCAGACCGGCATGACCACGCAACACGCCATGGGCGTGATGTGGAAAGGCCTGCGCGAAGACCCCGGCAGCGCGGCGCAAACCGTGATGGCTGCCAACGCGCCCATGCTGCTGCAGCGCTCGATGGTCGACGGCAAGCCCGACGAGGGTGTGATGTCGGCCGGCCAGGTGGCGGCGCTGATTGGCAAGCTCGACTCGTGCGAGCAGGTGATTGCCGGCATCGTGGCCCAGGCCTGCGAACGCCGGGCCGCGCTCAACGCCATGACGACTGCGCCAGCCGCCCTGGCTGCCATGCCCAGCCCGCAAGTCGCCTGAAATCCAGCAACAAATTCAAAGAACAACACGAGGACGAGCAACCATGACACAACAATTTTCTTCCCTGGTGCATGACAACGGCGTGGCCGAAGTCGTGCTCAATCGCCCGCCGGTCAACGCGCTGAATGCCGCTGGCTGGAACGGGCTGGCCGCCGAAATCGCGGCGCTGGGCGAGCGCCCTGAGGTGCGCGTCATCGTCGTGCGCGCAGAAGGCCGGGGCTTTTGCGCCGGCGTCGACATCAAGGAGCTGGCCGCCAACGACAAGCTCATTCTGGACGTGAACGCCGGCAACTACGCCACCTTCAAGGCCGTCCACCTGAACAAGGTGCCGGTGATTGCCGCCGTGCAGGGCTTTGTGCTGGGCGGCGGCATCGGGATATGCGGCGCTGCCGACATCGTCATTGCCGCTGACGACGCGACCTTTGGCCTGCCCGAGGTCGATCGCGGTGCGATGGGCGGCGCGGCGCACCTGCAGCGCATGTTTGGCGTGCAAAAAACGCGTTACCTGTTTTTTACCGGCGACATGATCGGCGCGCCTGAGGCGCTGCGTCTGGGTGCCGTCGAGCGCGTGGTGCCGTGCGAGCAGTTGCGGGACACCGCACTGCAGATCGCCGGCAAGATTGCCGCCAAAAGTCCGGCCATGATCCGCATCGCCAAGGAGGCGCTGACCGGCATCGAGGACGGCGACCTGGAAGCCAAGTACCGCTGGGAGCAGGGCTTCACGCTGCAGGCCTACATGAGCCCTGATTCCAGCGAGACCCGCACTGCTTTCGTCGAAAAGCGCGACGCCAAGTTTTGAACCCGAGGACGCTAAGATGGACCTGACCTATACCCCCGCGCAGCAAGCCTTCCGGGCCGAAGTGCGCGACTGGCTGCACGCCAACGTGCCGCACGAAAAATTTGCCAGCTACGACACCCGCGAAGGCTTCGAGCAGCACCGCCGCTGGGAGGCCACGCTGGCCGAAGGCGGCTGGAGCAGCGTGACCTGGCCCAAAGAGCTGGGCGGCCGCGGCTGCGACCTGATCGACTGGCTGATCTTTGAAGAAGAATACGCCGCCGCCAATGCACCGTTTCGCGTCAACCAGAACGGCATTTTGCTGCTCGGTCCAACGTTGATGGAGTTTGGCACCGACGAACAAAAAGCCAAATTCTTGCCGCGCATGGCGCGCTGCGACGACATGTGGGCGCAGGGCTGGAGCGAGCCCAACGCCGGCTCGGACATGGCCGCCATCAGCAGCCGCGCCATCCGGGAAGGCAACCACTATGTGCTCAATGGCCAGAAAACCTGGTCGACACGCGCCGTGTTTGCCAACTGGCTGTTCGGCCTGTTTCGCAGCGACCCCACTTCCAGTCGCCACCATGGCCTGAGCTACATGATGGTGCCGCTGGACACGCCCGGCATAACGATCCGCCCGATCCAGGCGCTCAACGGCAAGGAAGCGTTTGCCGAAATCTTTTTCGACGATGTGCGCGTGCCGGTGGAAAACCTGCTGGGCGACGAGGGGCAGGGCTGGAACGTCGCCATGGCGACCGCCGGTTTCGAGCGCGGCCTGCTGCTGCGCTCGCCGGCGCGCTACCAGCGCACCGCGCAAAAACTGGTGCAGCTGTACCGCAAGCACCAGGCCAGCGCCGACCGCGACCCGTCGATCCGCGAAGCCGTGCTGCGCGCCTGGATGGGCGCCGAAGCCTACAACCTGGCGTCGTACCACACGGTCAGCCGGGTGCAGCATGGCGCGCGCATTGGCGCCGAAGCCAGCACCAACAAGATTTTCTGGTCGGAGCTGGACCTGGACATGCACGAGACTGCCATGCGCATTCTGGGCCCGCGCGCCGAGTTGTGCGATGACCCCGAGACGCACGACTGGCTCGAAGGCTTTTTGTTTGCGCAGGCCGGCCCCATTTATGCCGGCAGCAACGAGATCCAGCGCAACATCATTGCCGAGCGCCTGCTCGGCCTGCCCAAGAACTGAACGAGGCCGACCATGGATTTCACCTTTAACGAAGACCAGCAAGCGTTGCGCGACTCGGTCGGCCGCTTTTTGATGGTTGAGGCCGCACCGGAAAAACTCCGCGAAGTCTGGCAGACCGATGTGGGCCGCTCGTCCGAGCTGCGCGGCAAACTCGCCGCGCAAGGCCTGACCGCACTGTCAGTGCCCGAGGCCGATGGCGGACTGGGCATGGGCGACGTGGACTGGGCCTTGATGACCCAGGAGCTGGGTTACTTTGGCATTCCCGATTCACTGGCCGACACCGCTTACCTGGCCACCGGCCTGTTGATGGCATTGCCCGACGGGCATACCTTGCGAAGCGCCTGGCTGGCGCGCATTGCCGACGGCAGCGCCCGCATCGCGCTGGGCCACCCGGTCAACCCCTGGGTGGCCGACGCCCATCTGGCCGACTTGCTGATGCTGGCCAACCCGACCGACGGCGGCACCGAGTGGCATGCCTT
>JBBSRS010000395.1:0-3196 GCA_038242795.1 Burkholderiales bacterium | reverse complement strand
GTTGGGGTCAACGTCCTGCAGCCCCTGCAGCGTGAACTGGCGATAGTTGCCGGCATCGTCTTGCTGCCAGTACAGCGGAAGCTGATGCTGACCGTCCTGGACCCAGTCCCATCCCATTGACAACCACAATTCCGGACGCCGGTAGCCGCCGTCCCCCATGAATTCGATCAACTCTCCATTGGTGACCAGCCGGCTGGCCAGCTCGAATGGCGCGACATAGACCGGGTGGCGCGGGGTTTCATTGTCAAACGTGAATTCGCCATCCAGCGCAGCGTCAAAACCATGTTCCACAAGACCGCCTTCATAGCCATGCCAGCGTAGCAGTTGGGGCGCTGTGCTCGTCAGCGGCCAGCGTCTGGCGTAGGTGGGATGCAGCGGGTTGAACGACAGCGCATGCTGGATGTCGGTCAGCAGCAGTTCCTGGTGCTGCTGCTCGTGCTGCAGACCCAGGCGGATGAGCTGGGCCAACTCCGCGCAATCGGCATCACCCGCACTGGAAATAACGCATTGCACGCGCGCATCGACTTGCGCACGGTAGGCCAGCACCTCGTCCAGCGACGGGCGGCTGATCAGGCCGCGATGCGGGCGCGGGTATTTGTCGCCCACGCCGTTGTAATAGCTGTTGAACAGGACGCGAAAGCTGGCGTCGAAGGGTTTGAAATCCGGCTCGAAGCGCTCCAGCAGGAAGGTTTCAAAAAACCAGGTCAGGTGGGCCAAGTGCCATTTGGCCGGGCTGGCGTCGGGCATGGACTGCAACTGGCAGTCCTCGGCGCTCAATGGCTTGACCAGATTCACGGTCTGGTTGCGAACGTGTTGGAAACGCAGCGCCATCGAGGACGACGCTTCAGCGAGGGGCAGGGCGTTTTGAAATGAAGGCATGGTGGGTTCTGTCAGGTTCATGCTGCCAAGCTTCCCACGGCATGTGCGGTGTCGCTGTCGGACGATGCGCCAATATCAATGCGGGGTTTGAGCGCTGAATCCACCCCGCGCCGGTCGTCAAACACAAAGCATTCGCCGTCAAAATGCGCCTGTCCGCACACCTCAAAGTAGTTGAGGATGCCGCCGTCAAGCTGATAGACATGCTCAACGCCGGCTTCGCGCAGGTAAATCGCCGCCTTCTCGCAGCGGATGCCGCCGGTGCAAAAGCTCACGATGGTCTTGCCTGCCAGCTCGGCGCTGTGGTCCTGCACCGCCTGCGGAAACTCGGTGAACCTGGCCAGTCGCCAGTCGATGGCCTGCCGAAAGGTGCCTGCATCGACTTCATAGGTGTTGCGCGTGTCCAGCATTGCCACTGGCCGGCCGTCATCGTCACTGCCCCGGTCCAGCCAGCGCTTGAGCGTGGCCGCGTCCACTGCGGGCGCGCGGCCTGCTGCGGGCTGAATCGCCGGATGGTTCATGCGGATGATTTCCGGCTTGATCTTGACCAGCAGCTTGCCGAAAGGCTGGACCGCCGACCAGCTTTGCTTGATGTCAAGGCCGTGAAAACGCGCATCGCGCTGCAGCCATGCCAAAAAATCATGAATCGCGATGCTGTCAGCAGCCAGGAAAAGATTGATGCCTTCTTCCGCCAGCAGCACGGTTCCCTTGATGTGAAGCGCTGCCAGCGCCTGCGCGATGGCGTCTTTCAGTTCGGGCAAGCGGTCCAGCGCCACAAACCGGTACGCGGCAATATTCAAAATTTTCATGATGCGACTTGTAGGCAGGCGCTCTGGCGCATGGCCCGGCGTGCTGGCGGGTCCGCGTCGTCTGATGCCTCATCCTCAGACCTAAAATGAGCTGCATGTTTGTCCATTTAAGAATCCACACCGAGTTTTCAGTCGTTGACGGTACCAACCGCATCGATGAAATTGTTGAAGCTGCCGCCGCCGACCAGCAACCCGCGCTGGCCATCACCGACCTGAGCAACCTGTTTGGCACGGTCAAGTTCTACAAGGAAGGGCGCAAGGTCGGCGTCAAGCCGCTGATCGGCGCCGACATCTGGCTCGAATCGCCCGGCAAGGACGCCAGCGCGCCGGCGTCGCGCCTGCTGCTGCTGGTGCAGGACAGCCAGGGATACCTCAACCTGTGCGAGCTGATCACCCGTGCGTGGACCAAAAACGTGGTGCGTGACCAGGCCGTCGTCAAGCTGCAGTGGCTGCAGGAACTCAACGAAGGGTTGCTGGCCCTGTCGGGCGCGCAGCGCGGCGCCGTCGGCCAGGCCTTGGTCCAGGGCGACAGCGCGCGGGCGGCCGAATGCGCGCAGCACTTTGCCAACATGTTTCCGCGGCGCGTTTACCTGGAGCTGCAGCGCTCGGGGCATGTCGATGACGAACGCCATGTCCGGGCCGCCGTGCAACTGGCGGCGCAGCTCCAACTGCCGGTGGTGGCCACGCACCCGGTCCAGTTTTTGACCTATGACGACTACGAGGCGCATGAAGCGCGCGTCTGCATTTCCGAAGGCGAAATCCTGGGCAATGCGCGCCGGGTGCGCAAGTTCACCCGCGAGCAGTATTTCAAGTCGTCTAACGAGATGCAGGCGCTGTTTGCCGATGTGCCGTCGGCGCTGGCCAACACGGTGGAAATTGCCAAGCGCTGCAACCTGACGCTGGAGCTGGGCAAGCCGATGCTGCCCGAATTCCCGACGCCCGAGGTCAATGGCGTTCGCATGCTGCCTGAAGACTATTTTCGCTACACGTCTTTCGAGGGGCTGGAAGAGCGGCTGCTGCACCTGTACCCGAGCCCGGCACTGCGCGACGCCAAGCGGCCCGAATATGTCGCCCGGCTGGAGTTCGAGATCAACACCATCCTGAAGATGGGCTTTCCCGGCTACTTCCTGATCGTCGGCGACTTCATCCAGTGGGCCAAGGCCAACGGCTGCCCGGTGGGGCCGGGACGTGGCTCCGGTGCCGGCTCGCTGGTGGCCTATGCGCTGAAAATCACCGACCTCGACCCGCTGCGCTACAACCTGCTGTTCGAGCGCTTCTTGAACCCCGAGCGCGTGTCGATGCCCGACTTTGACATCGACTTTTGCCAAAGCAACCGCGACCGCGTGATTGACTATGTGAAGGACAAGTACGGCCACACCGCCGTCAGCCAGATCGTCACCTTCGGCACCATGGCGGCGCGCGCGGCGATTCGCGACGTCGGCCGGGTGCTCGATTTCCCTTACGGCTTTTGCGACAGCATTTCGAAGCTGATTCCGAACAAGCCCGGCCAG
>JBBSRS010000394.1:0-3198 GCA_038242795.1 Burkholderiales bacterium | reverse complement strand
GCCATGGATCTATCAGACAAGCTGAAGGGTTGAAATGCGTGCTGTTTTTGGAATTTTGAGTGTGTTGATCGTGCTGGCTGTGGTTGGACTGTTGGCAAAAAAGCAACTCAGTGTCATCCCGGAAATTCAAAACCCCGCGCTTGCTCAGCAGGCTGATGCAGGGTCGACGGGATCCTCTGGCGCCAAAAGTCCTGAACTTTCTTCTCATCAAATTCAGGAGCACGTCAGGAAAACGCTTGAAGCCGCGATGCAACGGCCGAAAAATGACGGTGGAGAATGAAAAATGGCATTTTCGCAGAACCCTTATAGGTTCATAGCTATACTTTAAATAGCAAATGATGGATGCTGACTTCATGGCACTGGCCCTCAGGCAGGCGAGCATGGCCGCCGCGTCGGGAAATGTACCCGTCGGCGCTGTCCTTGTTCGCCAAGGGCAAGTGATTGCCACGGGCCATAACTCTTTGGTCAATGGCCATGATCCAACAGCGCACGCTGAAATTATTGCTTTGCGTGCGGCAGCGAACGTTCTCGGAAACTATCGGCTGAACGAATGCGAATTGTTTGTCACGCTGGAACCGTGTGCGATGTGCAGTGGCGCCATTTTGAATGCTCGGCTTAAACGAGTCGTGTTTGGAGCTCTCGAACCCAAAACGGGAGCGGCCGGTTCTGTGATCAACCTCTTTGCACAAACCGCGCTCAATCACCAAACCGTGTGCCAAGGCGGAATGCTGGCCGAAGAGAGCCGCGCATTGATGCAGAATTTTTTTCGCCAGCGCAGGGTTGAGAAACGTGCAATGGCACGACGGGACCATCCCTTGCGCGATGACGCGTTGCGCACCCCTGATGTCGCCTTCGATGGATTGGCAGACTATGCATGGAAGGCAAACTACCTCAACGATTTACCCGCTCTGAACGGCTTGCGAATGCATTATCTTGACGAGCAGATAATTTTTTCTGGAAAAAATGTCAGGGAGGAGCCAATTACTTTCTTGTGTCTGCATGAACTTCCGGGATGGAGTTACCGGTTTCGAAAACTGATTCCTTTTTTGCTTGAATCCGGCAACCGCGTTGTCATACCGGATTTGATCGGATTCGGCAAAAGCGACAAACCCAAGAAGTCCGTTTTTCATTCATTCAAAAGACATCGCCAGATCCTGATTGAATTTGTTGAACAACTTGACCTTCGTAATATTGTGTTGGTTTTTCCACAAAGGCAAAGCCTGCTGGGACTGACGCTGCCGATGGCCGCACCATTGCGTTATCGAGGACTGCGATGCATGAATACGGAAAGTGGTTTTATTGAAGAAGAGCAAAGCTTGACTGCAGGTCTGATGTTATGGAAACAAGCGACTTCCAAAAGACAGGATCATGATTTGACTCAATCGGGAAAATTTCAGGAAAAGACGAAAAACTGTCCGATTGATCCTGGAAACGATGCACCCTTTCCAGATCGTGGTTATCAAGCAGGGTTGCTTTCACTGTCAGCGCTGACACATGCAAATGAAGTGAAGGAAAATCCGGATATTTTTTGCTCAACTGAGAAGTTCTGGGCTTGTCACAGCACGTGTCCAACACACACTGCAAAGCGATAACATTTTTAATGTAATCTACATCTTTGGATTTTTTAGAATTCAATTGGTAAAAAGTATGCGTTGAAAGAGTTAATTCTTAGTGCCAGCAATGGGATACTTGGTTTCGTGAAAAAACATATTTATATTTACTCTCCATCGAGTGCAGTGCATGATAAATCCGCTTTCAAAAGGGGAGTCAAACGGCTGACAACATTAGGTTATGAAGTTGAAGTTGATGAAGCGGCCTTGGCACGCCATCAACGGTTTGCGGGAAATGATGAAACACGCATTGCTGCCATTCACAGGGCTTCAGCCAGCGGCGCCGATGTGGCGTTGATTTCCCGTGGCGGTTATGGGTTGACACGAATTCTCTCCGCCATCGATTACAACGCCGTGGCCAAAGCCGTCAACCGAGGCACCCAATTTGTGGGATACAGCGACTTCACGGCATTCCAGATGGCACTGTTGGCCAAGACAGGCGCGGTCAGTTGGGCAGGACCGGCATTGGGGGAAGATTTTGGCGCGCTGGCAGGCGCTGATGACATCATGGAAGCATGTTTTGGCGATCTGGTGACGGGGCAAGGGGAGGGCAGTGGGTGGCGATTGCCAAAAATAATCGTAAAAAAAATAGCCGGAGATGTAGATTCATTGCGCGAAACCGCAACGAATACGGCTTGCAGCATTGACCAGGCGATGCTGTGGGGCGGCAACCTCGCGATGCTGGCTTCGCTCGTCGGAACGCCTTATCTTCCAATCATTAAAAATGGCATTTTGTTCATCGAAGATGTTGGCGAGCATCCTTACCGTATCGAGCGCATGCTTGCCCAACTACTTCAAGCCGGCATCCTGGGACAACAAAAAGCCATCGTATTCGGACAGTTCACCCAATACAAACTGGTTCCTCATGACAAAGGCTACAGAATAAACAGCGTGATCGAGTGGCTGCAAAGTAAAGTGAATGCGCAAATCCTTACAGGTCTTCCGTTCGGTCGTGTCGCCACCAAGGTGGTTCTGCCAGTGGGCTTGCCAGTCACACTTGCAGTGGAAGGTCGCGACGCATTTTTGCTGTGGGGCCACCCACATTGAGCACTACATCAAACATGACCTAAACAGACTTTCGTTACCAAGAAGCATTTAAATCCATGGCAGAACTTACCGTCGTTTTTGCGGACTTAACTGGCAGCACTGGCGTTTTTGAAAAACTCGGCAATGTGAAAGCCGTCCAGGCCATCACGCGTTTAACCCAGTGGATCGGACAGGTTTGCGAAAAGCACAGTGGACACGTTGTGAAATATCTGGGAGATGGTGTTCTCATCTTGTTTAAAGAAAGTCGTGATGCGGTTGTGGCTGCCAGCGAACTCCAGAAAATTCACTATGACCGCATCCAGCATTGGCCGCTTTCCCTCAAGATGAGGCTTCAGATAGGCATGGCACGGGGTGATGTGGTTGAACAGGACGGCGATTGTTATGGCGATGCCGTCAATGTGGCGTCCCGTCTGAGCGATCTATCCGGATCTGAACAAATACTGGTGAGCGAAAGTGTTATTCAGCAGCTACCAGATGCCTTTGATGTGCGATCACGCAACCTTGGTCCAATGATGATCAGGGGTCGTACTGAAACGTGTAT
>JBBSRS010000393.1:0-3201 GCA_038242795.1 Burkholderiales bacterium | reverse complement strand
GCCGGCCGGCCGGTTCCAGCGGATCAGGTCGAGCCACAGCCCGGCCTGCCGACGCATCATTCTTCGAGCAGCGAGCGCAACATCCACGCGGTTTGCTCGTGCACCGTCATGCGCTGGGTCAGCAGGTCGGCGGTCGGCTCGTCGCTGGCCTTGTCGGCCATGGGAAACAACTCGCGCGCGGTGCGGGCGACGGCTTCATGGCCCTGCACCAGGATGCGCACCATTTCCATCGCCTTGGGCGGCGTGACCGGGGCATCCGGCACCGAGGCCAGCTTGCTGAACTGCGCGTACGAGCCCGGTGCCGGATGACCCAGCGAGCGGATGCGTTCGGCCACCGGGTCCACGGCGTTCCACAGTTCGGTGTACTGCGCCATGAACATGGTGTGCAGCGTGTTGAACATCGGCCCGGTCACGTTCCAGTGGAAATTGTGCGTCGTCAGGTACAGCGTGTAGGTGTCAGCCAGCAAGCGACTCAAGCCCTGCGCAATGGCGGCGCGGTCTTTGTCGCTGATGCCGATGTTGATGGCAGGCGCGCCTCGAACGGCTGCGCTGGCGATGGTTTTGACGGGAGATTTGGCCATGGTGTTTTCCTTTGAGTTTTGATAAGCGGTTGATAACCATACGCAATCGACATTGATCGCGCAACAGTCAAGGGCTATGCGTGCAATAGGGCCTGCGACCGCGTGCTCTTTCAGGACAGCCGGATGACACCCGGCAGTTCGCAGGCATAAATCGCATTGCGCAGCGCGGCAATCGCCTCGTAACGGGTAAAACTGCGGCGCCAGGCCAGCACCACGCGCCGCGTCGGCACATGGCCTTCAAACGGCAGATAGCGGATGTACGAAGGCTGCTCCGCCGACGTGTCCTGGCCGCTGAGCGCCAGCGCCGCCTTGGGAACGCCCAGACGCGGCACCAGCGTGATGCCCATGCCGGCGGCGACCATGTGCTTGATGGTTTCCAGCGAGGAGCCCTCAAAGCTCTTGTTGATGCCCTCGGCGCTGCTGGAAAACCGCGCAAACTCGGGGCACACCTCCAGCACATGGTCGCGAAAGCAGTGGCCGGTGCCGAGCAGCAGCAGGGTTTCCTTTTTCAGTTCCTCGGCCGTCACGCTGGTGCGCGCGGCCAGCGGATGGCTGCTGGGCACGGCGGCCATGAAAGGCTCGTCGTACAGCGGCGCAATGGCCAGGTTGGTGTCGGGAAACGGCTCGGCCAGGATCGCGCAATCAATCTCGCCGGTGCGCAGTTGCTCCAGCAGCCTGACCGTGAAGTTCTCCTGCAGCATCAGCGGCATCTGCGGCGTTTTTTCAATGTTGTGGCGCACCAGGTCGGGCAGCAGGTAGGGGCCGATGGTGTAGATCACGCCCAGCCGCAGGCTGCCGGCCAGCGGGTCCTTGCCGCGCCGGGCGATCTCGCGGATGCTGTCGGCCTGCTCCAGCACGCTTTGCGCCTGGCGAACGATTTCCTCACCCAGCGGCGTGATCGTGATTTCGTTGGCATTGCGCTCGAACAATTTGACCTGGAGTTCTTCTTCGAGCTTTTTGACCGCCACGCTGAGCGTCGGCTGCGAGACGTGGCAGGCTTCGGCGCCGCGGCCGAAATGCTTTTCACGCGCCACGGCCACGATGTATTTGAGTTCGGTCAGCGTCATGGGGCTATTGTGCGGCTTTCATCGTCGGGCCTGCGCACAAAAAAAGCATCAGGGTGGAGCGACTCAAACGCTGAAAAAACATCGAATTTGGTGATTTTCAAGCCAAATCAGTCTACAGCGCAGGTGCATCATGCGCTGGCAGCTATCTAAACAATAGCACTGACCGACCGGTTGTTGGGAGCTTTCAGCACCAGCAGCAAGGCCTTCAGCCACCTGCCCGGGCCAAAAGGATTATTCAAGCTTTTTGTCCTCGCTTTTGGCTTCCTTCATGGCCTCCGGCTCCAGTTCCTCGGCGGAACGGTTGAACTGGATGAACACACCCCAGCCCGCCAGCAACAGCGCCACCGAAACCAGGATGCTGGCCGCATAGGGAAGTTGCGACAGGTCATCATGCAAGGCCTTGAAGGTTGCCACCAGCCCTTCGACCGCCATGGCCACGACGATCACCACCAGAAACCGCGACAAATAGCGCCGCACCCGCGTCGGCGTGCTGACCTGGGTTTCTCGAATGACTTCTTCCTCGACGATGGTCTGGGCAATCTGCAATGCCACGACCGCCACGGCAATCAGCCCGATTGACTCGATGATGCCCTGCGCCGCCGCAACGTCCAGGCCGCCGGCCAAGGCCTGCCAGCCGGAATTCGCAGCAATGGCGATCAGCACCAGTGACGCGCCGATGAACAGCAAGGCCATCAGGGCGTGCAGCGAGGCAAACAGGCGCAAAAGGGTTTTCATGAAGGCATCGTAGCGGTGGCAGGTTGCTTGTTCAATACCGGCCAATGGATACCCTTTGGCATGGGTTTTGCAGAAACGAGTCAAACAGGTTTGACCCGTTTGCCGGACCTCGACACATCCTGGTCAAAAGACGCACGGTTTGCGGTCCCTGCCCCGATGCCGGACGACCCATCACTTGTTGACTACAACAATCGACACCCGTGCCGCTTGCCGCGCTGCGCGAACCTGCAGTCAACCCCAGGGTTCACGCCTTCAAAAACTCCGCCTTGCCGCCCAGCCAGCGCAGCACATGCCGCTCGGCCAGTTCAGGATGCTGGTTCAGCATCAGCGGCGCCACCTCGCGCGCCCAGGCCAGCAGCGCGGCATCGGTTTCCAGATCGGCAAACCGCAGCATCGCCGCCCCCGACTGGCGCGCCCCCAGAAATTCGCCCGGCCCGCGAATCTCCAGGTCGCGCCGGGCAATTTCAAAGCCGTCGCCGGTTTCGACCATGGCCTTCAACCGCGCCCGCGCCACCTCGCCCAGCCGAGGCGCGTCGCCGGTCGAATACAGCAGCACGCAGGCCGAGGCCGCCGCGCCGCGCCCGACCCGGCCGCGCAGCTGGTGCAATTGCGAAAGACCGAACCGCTCGGCATGTTCGATCACCATCAGCGACGCGTTCGGCACATCGACACCGACCTCGATCACCGTGGTGCTGACCAGCACCGCCATCACGCCGTCGGTGAACAGGCTCATCCCGGCTTTTTTCTCGGCCACCGGCATGCGCGAGTGCAGCAGCCCGACAGGCACAGCGGGCAGCGCCTCGCTGAGCGCCGCATGC
>JBBSRS010000392.1:0-3210 GCA_038242795.1 Burkholderiales bacterium | reverse complement strand
GAATCAGGATCGGCAGCACCACCACGAAGGCGGCACCAAAGAAGTTGCCCATGATGGAGCCCAGGCCGCCGATGATGACCATGAACAGCAACTCCAGCGACATGTTCAGGCCGAACGCATCGGGCTCCCAGGCGCCCAGGTAGAAGAATGCCCAGAGCGCACCGGCTATGCCGATGATGAAGCTGCTGACGGCAAAGGCGGTGAGCTTGGCGTAGACGGGGCGGATACCGATGACTTCGGCGGCCACGTCCATGTCGCGGATGGCCATCCATTCCCGGCCGATGGCACCGCGCACCAGGTTCTTGGTGGCCAGCGCCACGAGCACCAGGATGGACAGACAAAACAGGTATTTGGCCGGATAGCTGTTCAGCGGTAAACCAAAAAACGACACGTCCGGCGCCGTGACCGAGATGGACAGACTGTCCAGCGAAAGCCACTTGACGCGGTAGAACATCCAGTCGGCAAAAAATTGCGCCGCCAGCGTCGTCACGGCCAGGTACAGCCCCTTGACGCGCAAGCTGGGCAAGCCGAACAGAACGCCAAACAGCGCGGCAAAAACGCCGCCCATGAGCAAGGCCACGATCAGCGGCGTTCCTGGAATGCGCATGATGACGTTGTATGCGCCATAGGCGCCCACCGCCATGAAGGCGCCCGATCCCAGCGAGATCTGGCCGCAGTAGCCAATGAGAATGTTGGCGCCCAGCGCCGCCAGCGACAGGATGACGACGGGGATCAATATGGCTGAAAACTGGTAACTGCTGGCTACGAGCGGCACCACGGCAAAGGCAATGACCAGCAGCGCCAATATGGCCACCCGATCCTGCAGGATGGGGAAGATCTGCTGGTCCGACCGGTAGGTCGTCTTGAACTGGCCGTTTTCGCGATAAAACATGTACTCAGACCCGATCGATAATTTTCTCGCCAAACAAGCCTTGCGGACGCACCAGCAGCACGAGCAACGCCAGGACGTAAGCAAACCACACTTCTATGCCACCGCCCACAAACGGGCCAAGATAAATCTCCGACAGTTTTTCGCCGGCACCGACGATGAGGCCGGCAATGATGGCGCCGGGCACCGAGGTCAGGCCGCCCAGGATGACCACCGGCAAAGCGCGCAGCGCCAGCGTGGATATGGAAAACTGCACGCCCAGCTTGCTGCCCCAGACCATGCCAGCCACCAGTGCCGTCAGGCCCGCGACAAACCAGACGATGACCCACATGCGTGACAGCGGAATGCCAACCGACTGCGCGGCCTGGTGATCGTCGGCCACGGCACGCAGCGCGCGGCCGGTTTTGGTTTTCTGGAAAAACACCACCAGCGCCACTACCAGCAGGGCCGCGATCAGGGCCGCGATCAGCTCTTCAGAATCAATGAGGATGCCGCCTTCGACCAGATTTTCGAAAATGAAGATGGGGTCCTTGGGCATGCCGATGTCGATGTTGTAGACATTGCTGCCGAACACGGCCTGACCAAAACCCTCCAGAAAAAACCCGATGCCGATGGTGACCATGAGCAGGGTGGCCTCGGGCTGATTGACCAGGTGGCGCAGCGCCAGACGCTCGACGAGCCAGGCCACCATGAACATGAGCACCGCTGCGCCGGCAAAGGCGAGGATGTTGACCAGGATCTTGTTGTCCAGGCCCAGCCAGCCGGGAATCCACTGTGCAAAGCGCGCCATCGCCAGCGCCGCGAACAGCACCATGATTCCCTGCGCAAAGTTGAACACGCTGGAGGCTTTGTAGATCAGTACAAAGCCCAGCGCGATCAGCGCATAGAGCACGCCGGTCATGAGACCGGCGGCCAGGGCTTCAATAAAAAATCCCATGGCTTCAGTTATTCCGTTCGCTGCGTCATTCGGTCGTGCCCAGATAGGCACGGATCACGTCTTTGTTCTGCTGCACCTCGTCGGGCGAGCCATCACCGATCTTCTCGCCGTAATCCAGCACAACCACGCGGTCGCTGATGTCCATGACCACACCCATGTCATGCTCGATGAGGATGATGGTGGTGCCGAACTCGTCATTGACATCCAGGATGAAGCGGCTCATGTCCTGTTTTTCTTCCAGGTTCATGCCGGCCATGGGCTCGTCCAGCAACAACACCGTAGGCTCCATGGCCAGAGCCCGGCCCAGATCAACGCGCTTTTGCAGACCATAGGGCAACTGGCCCACCGGCGTCTTGCGATGTGCCTGGATTTCAAGAAAATCGATGATGTACTCAACAAACTCCCGGTGACGCAACTCCTCACGCTCGGCCGGACCGATGCGCAGCGCCTGCAGAAACAGGTTGCTTTTAATCTTGAGGTTGCGCCCGGTCATGATGTTGTCGAGCACGCTCATGCCGGTGAACAAGGCCAGGTTCTGGAACGTGCGTGCCACACCCATCTTGGCCACATGGTGGCTGTTCATGTGACTGAAGGTCTGGCCATGAAAGGTGATGCTGCCTTCGGTCGGCTTGTAGACACCGTTGATGCAATTGAGCATGGAGCTCTTGCCAGCACCGTTGGGGCCGATGATGGCGCGCACCTCGTGCTCACGCACATCGAAGCTGATGTCGGTCAGCGCCTTGACCCCGCCAAAGCGCAGGCTGATGTTCTGCACCTCGAGGATGACATCACCGATGTGGCGATCACCAGCTGTCGCGGTTTCGAGAACCGGATCTGCCATCGCACTCATGCTGCCTCCTTGACTGGCGGGAACGTCTGAGCGTCAACGACCTGCAGGGTGGCGGTCACAGTGCCGCTGCTGCCATCTTCGAATTTGACTGTCGTTTCCACGTATTGCTCGGTCTTGCCCGAGTACAGCGCGTCAACCAGGACCGCGTATTTTTCAGCGACAAAGCCGCGCCGCACTTTGCGCGTGCGCGTGAGTTCATCGTCGTCGGGGTCCAACTCCTTGTGCAGCACGAGGAAGCGCTTGATCTGCGTGGTCTGCATGCCCTCTTCGGTCGCCAGGTTGGCGTTGACCTTGGCTACACAGTCGGCCATCAGTTCTAACACCTGGAGCTTGCCCGCCAGATCGACGTAGCCGGCATACGGAATGCTGTGCCGATCGGCCCAATCGGAGACTGCGTCGAGGTCGAAATTGATGAAGGCGCAAACATAATCGTGGCCGTTACCAAAGCAGACCGCTTCCTTGATCTGCGGAAAGAACTTGAGCTTGTTCTCGATGTAGTTGGGGGCAAACAGGGCGCCGGTGCCGGCGCCCTGT
>JBBSRS010000391.1:0-3213 GCA_038242795.1 Burkholderiales bacterium | reverse complement strand
CACCTGCAAGCGCTGCCATGGGAATCTCTGTTTGTCCGGCATGCGTCGGTCGATGACCCCAATAACAACCACGAGGAATCCACCATGGCAACTACAGCTGCCGCGAGAAAGCCATCCACGGCCAGCCCCAAGACCGCAACGGCCCGTGCCCCTGCCAAGGCCAAACGGCCAAAGGACGCTTGCGACCTGCTGGATGCAGACCACAAGGCCGTCAAGGCCCTGTTCAAGGAATACGACACCCTCACCGAGGGTCGCAGCCGCTCCACCACCAGGAAGCGCCAGCTGGCGGACCAGATCTGCAAGGAACTGACCGTCCACGCCACCATCGAGGAAGAAATTTTCTACCCGGCGGTGCGCAAGGCCATCAAGGACAACGGTCTGATGAACGAGGCCACGGTGGAGCATGCCAGCGCCAAGGACCTGATCGCGCAGATCCAAAGCATGGACCCGGCCGACGACCTGTTCGATGCCAAGGTGACGGTGCTCGGTGAATACATTGACCACCATGTCAAGGAAGAGCGTGCCGAGATGTTCACCAAGGCGCGCGCCAGCAAGCTGGACCTGGTCGGCATGGCCGGGCAACTCCAGCAGCGCAAGGACGAACTGATGGCACAGGAAGAGCACAAAGCGGCCACGCCCGCTTCCAGACTTTCCGTAGCCGCATGACCCTGTACCGCCCCGTGTTTTTTAACCACCCTGAAAGAAAAAAATGAGCATTATCTGGACCATCATCATTGGCTTGGTTGTCGGCATCGTTGCCAAATTCCTGATGCCTGGACGCGACCCGGGCGGCTTTGTGATCACCGCCATCATCGGCATCGTCGGTTCCGTCATTGCCACGTACCTGGGCCAGGCCCTCGGGTTTTACCGGCCCGGCGAATCGGCCGGGTTCATTGCGGCTGTCCTCGGTTCCATCATCCTGCTGTTCCTGTACCGCATGGTGACCGGCAGAAAAGCCTGAGCATCCCATCGTTGCCTGAACCGCCGCAACGGCTGTTCAGGCCCAGGCGCTGAATGACGAGAAGGGCAGACGACAATGGCAAATTTCCCGCCGCCATGAACCTGTCTGTCTCCACTTCGCGCCTTCACACGTCTGCCCTGGTCCTGTTTTCAGGCGGGCAGGATTCCACCACCTGCCTGGCGCAGGCCCTCAGCACCTACCAGCGCGTCGAGACCATCGCCTTTGACTACGGCCAGCGGCACCGGGTCGAACTCGACGCCCGGTTGAACGTGCTGCGTGAACTCAAAATCCGGTTTCCTGCCTGGTCCGAAAAACTGGGTGCAGACCATCTGCTGGATTTGGCGGTGCTGGGCCAGGTCAGCGACTGCTCGCTGACGCGCGATGTGGCGTTCAAGATGGAAAGCTCGGGCCTGCCCAACACCTTCGTGCCGGGGCGCAACCTGCTGTTCCTGACGCTGGCAGCCGCGCTGGCTTACCGGCGCGATCTGCAGGTGCTGGTCACGGGCGTGTGTGAGACCGACTTTTCAGGCTATCCCGACTGCCGGGACGACACCATGAAGGCCATGCAGCTGGCGCTGTCGCTGGGCATGGACAAGCGGTTTTTGATAGAAACCCCCCTGATGTGGATTGACAAGGCAGACACCTGGGCGCTGGCGCATTCGCTCGGCGAGCAGTCGGGCCGGCCCCATGGCGGCCAGGCGCTGGTGGACCTGATCGTTGAACACACCCACACGTGTTACCTGGGCGACCGCGTGCACCGGCATGACTGGGGTTATGGCTGCGGCGAATGCCCGGCGTGCGAGTTGCGGGCGCGGGGCTACCAGCGCTTTGCCCAAGCCCGTGCTTGAAGCCCGTTCGTTCTGGCCCGAAAACAATTTTTTTATTCAAATACGCATATTGCGCACACTGCATATGCTGTGAAAGCTATCATTTTTGTAGTAAAAAATGCTGGTTTGCCTGCAAGCGGTCATGGCCGCTCAAACCGGCTGCGCCACAGCGTGCGATCCGGCCCGCACTTCAGGCGCGTCCCAGATCTTCCACGACGCAGCGCGTGACGCGGGGCGGGCCGTCGCCGATGTGAAAGGCCAGCTTGCGTTCGCGCAGCGCCACGTCGCTGGCCGTCACCCTGTCAAAACGCCGCAGGTGTTCGGTCCAGGATTCGTCAACGATCTGCTCGACAAAGCGCCCCGGCTGGTTGATGTCGCGCAGCAGTTCCCATTCCAGCGCGCCCTGGCGCAGACGGCTGCGGCGGCTCATCCGCATCACCCTGACGAAGTCATCGCCCCGCACGGGGTCGACCAGGTATTCAATGGTCACCACCATCCGGCCGACACCGGGCGGAGCATGGACCACAGGCGTCTTGAAATCGCGCGAGGGCGTCAGGTCTTCCTCGATGCTCAGGTCGCGCACCCAGTGCTGTGCCAGGAGCATCGTGACGGTGCCGCTCACGGCCGCCACCAGCAGCGCGGTCGGCACATCGGTCACCGTCGCGATCTGGCCCCACAGCGCCGCGCCCAGCGCGCTGGCGCCCATGATGGCCATCTGGTACATCGACATGCCGCGTGCCCGCACCCAGTCGGGCAGGGCCAGCTGCGCCGACACGCTGAGCGCGTTGGCGCAGGTGATCCAGGCCATGCCGTTGAGCACCATGGCGGGCACGGCCACCCAGGCATTGGGCGCCAGCGCCATGGCGAAGGTGGACGCTGATTGCAGCATGACCGAGCGCACCACCAGCGTGTCACGGTCCATCATCTGGCGCAGGCGCGGCAGGAACAGCGCGGCCACGATGGCGCCCGAGCCCATCGACGCCAGCAAGAGCGTGAAGGTGCCCGCGTCCCCGCCCTGCAAACCGCGCGCCACCAGCGGCAGCAATGCCAGCAAGGCCGTGGAGTGCAGGAAAAACAGCGCCACCCGCAGCAGCACCGCGCGCAGCCGGGTGGACTGGCTGACAAACTGCAGCCCGACGCGCATGGCGCTGAACAGGCGCTCGCGGCCCAGCGGGCTGGGCACATGCTCGCGCCGCCAGCGCATGATGAGAAAACCGGAAATGATCGACAGCACGGCGTTCAGCACGAACACATACTCGGTGCCCGCGCTGGCAATCAGGGCCCCTGCCACCAGCGGCCCGACGATGCGCGACGCGTTCATCGAAATCCCGTTCAGCGCCAGCGCCGCCGGCAGCTGGCTGCGCGGCACCAGCTCGGGCACGATGGCCGAAAACACCGGCCAGCGCATTGCCAGGCCAATGCCAT
>JBBSRS010000390.1:0-3230 GCA_038242795.1 Burkholderiales bacterium | reverse complement strand
GGTCTTCCTGGCCCACGGCTCGCGTGACGGCGTGGTGGCGCTGCCGCGCGCCGTGGCAACGCGCGAAGCACTGACCGCGCTGGGCTACCCGGTTGAATGGCACGAATACCCGATGGAGCATTCGGTTTGTCCTCAGGAAGTGGCCGACCTGCAGCAGTGGCTGCTGCGCGTGCTGGCCTGAGCCGGTTTTTTCAATGAAACAGGCCGTTTGCGCAGGCTGGACGGGCGCAGTCAGCTATTGAATAAATAGCAGGCTGGGCAGCTGGACGCGACATTTTCTGCCCACCCTGGCCTTTGTGCGCGGTTTTTTGTCCCTTCATCGCCCGCGTGTGCATGCAACCTCCTTTAGCACCGCGTGCAAATCCACAGGCTTTGAAGAGTCGATGCTGGCCTATTTTCAGCATCCTGCCAGCGACCAAACCTGCATGCCCGCTGACCGTACAGGCAAACAACCTGCGACAGCGAAAAGCATCGGTGTGTGATAACTTCCACGCCAATCCCAAGAATCCGAGAGAACACTGTATGACCCCATTGCAGGCCAAAGCCGACGCAATTTTGCAACAACGCCTGAAAGCGTTGACCCCCCAGCAGCTCCAGGGCATGCGCCGGGGCCTTGAAAAAGAAAGCCTGCGGGCGCAGCCCAGCGGCGCGCTGGCGCTGACGCCGCACCCGGCCGCCCTGGGTTCTGCCTTGACGCATCCCAGTATCACCACCGACTTCAGCGAGTCGCAGGTCGAACTGGTCACCAGCGCCCATGCCAGCCCCGAAGCCGCGCTCGAACAGCTCACGCAACTGCACCAGTTCACCTACCAGACGCTGAAGGAAAACGGCGACGAAATGCTCTGGGTGTCGAGCATGCCCTGCGGCCTGCCGACCGATGAAACCATTCCGATTGCCCGCTTCGGCTCGTCCAATGTTGGCCGGGCCAAGAGCGTTTACCGCATGGGCCTGTCGCACCGCTACGGCCGTCGCATGCAGACCATCTCGGGCATTCACTACACCTGGTCTTTGCCCGGCGTCAGCAGCGAGCAGTATTTCGCGCTGATCCGCAATTTCCGGCGCCATGCCTTTTTGCTGCTGTACCTGTTTGGCGCCTCGCCGGCGGTGTGCTCGACGTTTGTCGCCGGCCGCCAGCATGAACTGCAAAAACTGACGGACACGACCATGTACATGCCGCACGGCACCTCGCTGCGCATGGGACGGCTTGGCTACCAGAGCGATGCACAGGCGTCGCTGGCGGTCAGCTACAACAGCCTCGAAGGCTATGCCGCGTCATTGCAGGATGCCCTGACCCGGCCCTATCCGCCTTATGAAGCCTTCGGTATCCGCAACCCCGGCGGCGACTACAACCAGCTGGACACCACGCTGCTGCAGATCGAGAACGAGTTCTACGGCACGATTCGCCCCAAGCGCGTGATTCATCCCGCCGAGCGTCCGCTGCATGCGCTGCGCGAGCGCGGCGTCGAGTACATCGAAGTGCGCCTGATGGACCTGGACCCGTTTGAGCCAGTCGGCATCAACGCGCAGACCATGCGTTTCATCGATATATTCTTGCTGCACTGCCTGCTCTCCGACAGCCCGCCCGACACGCCGGACGAGATTGCCGACATCAAGCACAACCAGCACCAGACCGCAGCGCGTGGCCGGGAACCCGGCGTGCAACTTCAGCGCGCTGGCGGAGAAGTGGAACTGGTGGCCTGGGGCGCGGAAATCCTGGCCAGGTGCGCGCCGATTGCCGCGGCCCTCGATGACGAGCATGGCGGCACGCCATACCGCGATGCGCTGGCCGCTGCCAGCATCGGTCTGGCGGATGCCGACACGCTGCCGTCGGCCCGGGTGCTGGCCGCCATGGCGCAGGATTTCGACAACTCGTTCGTTCAGTTCATCAAGGCCCAGTCGCTCAAAACCCAGGCCGCCCTGCAAAGCCTGCCGCTGACGAAGGCGCAGCGGGCGCATTTTGCCGAGATGAGCCGTCAGTCGGTCAAGGCGCAAAAAGCGATTGAGGCAGGCGACAGCATGCCGTTCGAGGACTACCGCCAGCAGTATGTGTCGCCCGAGCACCTGCAGGTTCGCGTCCGCGAGGTCGTGCACGGCTGAGCCGGGGGCTTTGCTACACGCCTTGCAACTGACGCAGGGCGTCTTCCCGCCAACAGGCGGCCGCGCTGTAAAAATCCTCCCACACGCAACCATTGCAGCCGCGTCCGCAGCAACTGGTGGGCTCGGGCGGCGGCTGGCGCAGGGCGATACCGGCATCCAGGGCACGCTGTTGCAATGCGCTGAACTGAATATGCCACTCCGCCGGGCTGGCAGGCAGATCGTCAGGCACCAACATGGCTTGGCCAGAAGCGTTCAGTGCTTGCCCTGTGCCGATAGGCGCCGTTTGACAAACAACCCCAAAAAGGCACAGCCCAGCACCAGCGCAAACCAGCCGACCAGCGAAGCCTGGGCGACGATGCCCTGCATGCCGGGCGAGGCGATGTAGCGGGGCGACACCAGCACGCCCAGCCCGATCAGAACGCACAGCACACCCTTGATCAGCAGGTCGTTGTTGGCCTTTTTGTCAGCCAGGCGGGTGTTGGGGTTGTTGGGGCGGCGGGTGGGGGCATTGGGTAAAGGCATGCGCTGGATTTTCCCCTATTCGTCGAACCGCGCCACGCCGCCGCACGGACCCGCCTCCGGACAGGTGACAATTCGCCATTCGGTGCCCGGCGGCTGGCGGTGAAATGCCTGCCGCCGCCCTGCCTGCACCCGCAACCCAAGAAAGAAACATCCCGATGGCCATCCAGTGGTTTCCCGGTCACATGCACCTGACCAAAAAAGCTATTGCAGAGCGCATCAAGGAGATTGATGTGGTGATCGAGCTGCTCGACGCCCGCCTGCCCGGCTCCAGCGCCAACCCGATGCTGGCCGAACTGACCGGCGCCAAACCGGCGCTCAAGGTGCTGAACAAGCAGGACCTGGCCGACCCGGTGCGCACCGCGCTCTGGCTGGCGCACTACAACAGCCAGCCGGGCACCCGCGCCATCGGCCTGGACGCCAGCATGAGCACGCCGGCCAAGGCGCTGATCGAGGCCTGCCACGCGCTGGCGCCGACGCGCGGCAGCATGTCCAAACCCATGCGCGTGCTGATCTGCGGCATTCCCAACGTCGGCAAATCCACCCTGATCAACACGCTGACCGGCAAGCGCGCCACCAGGACCGGCGACGAGGCCGGCATCACCAAGGTCGAG
>JBBSRS010000389.1:0-3230 GCA_038242795.1 Burkholderiales bacterium | reverse complement strand
CTGGATCACGCCCTGGCTCACAAACAGCAAGGCCACCACCAGCGACAGCGGCACCAGCAACCAGGCGGTGATGCGCGTCACATCGACCCAGAAGTTGCCAATCACGCGGGTCGAGCGGGCAATAAAGCCGCGAAACAATGCAAACACCACGGCAATGCCGGTTGCCGCCGACAAAAAGTTTTGGACCGCCAGCCCCAGCATCTGCGTGAGGTAGCTCATGCTGGACTCGCCGCCGTAGCCCTGCCAGTTGGTGTTGGTGACAAAACTGATGGCGGTGTTGAACGCCGAGTCCGGCGACACATTGCCCATGCCGGCCGGGTTCAGCGGCAGCGCAACCTGCCAACGCTGCAGCGCATAAACCGCCGCCACGCCAATCAGGTTCAAAGCCAGCACCGCCAGCGCGTACTGGCCCCACGGCATCGATTTGTCGGCGGAGGTGCCGGCGAGTTTGTACAGCGGCGCTTCAACCTTGTTCATCCAGGCCGGCAACTGCCCCGAGGCCAGGCGTGCCAGCCAGCTACCCAGCGGCCACGAAAGCACCAGCAGCAATCCCAGAAAAAGGGCCAGCAGGCCCGCGCTTGAGGAAGTCATCAAAACTCCTCCGCGCAGATCAGCGCATAGACCAGATAGGCCAGCAGCAAGATGGCGCAAAAGCCGCTAAAGCCATAAATCACGGCAAGGCTGATCATGGCCGGCCTCCTGCGGGAACTTCGAGCTTTTCAAACCCCCGCACCAACAATGCCTTCACGCTCCACAGCGCGCCGGCTGCGGCCAAAAATACCATGTCCATACACCACTCCTGATTCAAATGAATGGAGCAAAGTATCCAGAAAGGCGTGTAAAAACAGGGATGAGATTGCGCGACCGGCTGTAAAAAAAGCGTAAACGCCGGCCTGCGCCAACGCGCTTCATGGCGAAGTAATAGCTACTTTTTTAATAGCTGCATCCGCACGTCCAGCATGCGCTAGCGCAGGTTTTTTTCATTAAACACGCTGGAACGAAGCGCTGCGATGTCGAGCACGCGCAAACCGCCGTATTCGACGCGAATCGTGCCTTGCGCCTCCAGCGTTCGCAGCGCTTCGTTGACGCGCTGGCGTGACAGGCCGACCAGGTAAGCGAGCTCCTGCTGCGTGATGCGCAGCACCTCGCCCACGCCCGGATACAGCACCGGGTTGAACAATGCGGCCAGACTGCGGCCCACGCGCAGGTCGGGGTTGTTCATGCGGTCGATCTCGCGCGCCGCAATGAACTGGCCCAGGCGCTCGTTGAGCTGGTTCATCACAAAACGGTTGAAGCCGATGGAGTGGTCGAGCAGCCAGTGAAAACTGTCGATGGGCAAGCCGGCCACCACGCTTTTGCGCAGCGCCTGGATGTTGTAGCGGTAGGGCTCGCGCTTGAGCGCCGTGCCTTCGCCGAACCAGCCGCCGGGCGGCATGCCGGCAAAGGTCATGGTGATGCCCTGGGCATTGTCAGAACTCATCTTGAGCAGGCCTTCGACCACGCCGAACCAGTAGGTCACGGGTTTGCCAATACGGCAGACATAGTCGCCCGCCGCCGCATCGCCCACCTGCAGACTCGCCACGGCACGCGCGCGCTCTTCCGCCAGCAGCAAGGGCAGCCAGGGAATGCCCCGCAGCTCGTCTGGCGTGGGGGTTCTGCGGCGCTGGTGAAGGGTCAGGTCAGTTGACATGGGTCATGAAAGCACCGTGTCGTCATGCAGGTGTCAAGTTGAACCGCTAAATTGTCGGCCAAGTGCTAATTTATTGTCAATTGAAAATCGTCCATCGGCGCGGCTTCAGCTGCGCCTTCCCGCACCACCCCGAACAAGGGCGAACGCAACAGGGTCTGGCGTGGGAGTCGCTTCATTCAATCAAAGCGGTTGACTCCGGGGTGTCCCCAGTAGGACTTACCCTTAAATTGTCTTTGCAACGACACCCGGGCGTCAAACGCAGCCCTACTATTGAACACACCACAGCAGCCTTTCCCTAAAAGGCGGCCCCACACGGAGACACGGACCGGATGCAGACCACATTTCCCCAATTGCTGCTCAAACATGCCGCCGAGCGCCCGGAGGCACCGGCCATGCGCGAAAAAGAATACGGCATCTGGCAGGCGCACAGCTGGTCGGCGCTGGCCACCTTGGTCGGGCAACTGGCCGCCGGACTCAGCCAGGCCGGGCTCAGGCGCGGCGAGCACATGGTGGTGATTGGTGCCAACCGCCCGCGCCTGTATGCCACCATGCTGGCGGTGCAGTCGCTGGGCGCCATTCCGATTCCGCTGTACCAGGATGCGGTCGGCGCTGAATGTGTCTTTCCGCTGAACAACGCCGAAGTGCGCTTTGCCATGGTCGAGGACCAGGAGCAGGTCGACAAGCTGGTCGAGATCCGCGAGAGCTGCCCGCAAATCTCGAACATTTATTACGACGACCCGCGCGGCCTGCGCACCTACAGCGAGCCGGGGCTTGATTCGCTCGATGCGCTGATCGCGTCAGGCCAGGCCTTCATTGCCCAACACCCGCAGTGGTTTGCCGCCGAAGTCGCCAAGGTACAGACAGACGACGTGGCGGCGATGTTCTTCACCTCCGGCACCACCGGCAACCCCAAGGGCGTGGTGCACACCCATGGCACGCTGCTCGACCGCGCCACGGCCGGCGCCGAGTTCGACAAGCTGACCTCTGCGGAAGAAGTGCTGGCCTATTTGCCGCCGGCCTGGATCGGCCAGAACATCTTCAGCTATGCCCAGTGGCTGGCCTGCGGTTACGTGGTGAACTGCCCCGAGTCGGCCAGCACCGTGACGATCGACCTGAAGGAAATCGGCCCGACCTATTATTTTGCGCCGCCGCGTGTGTTTGAAGGCCTGCTGACCAGCGTGATGATCCGCATGGAAGACGCCGGAACGCTCAAGCGCAAGATGTTCGAGGCCTGCATGAATGTCGCCCGGCGCGTCGGCCCGGCCCTCATGAATGGCGAAGCCGTCGGCAGCCTGGACCGGCTGAAGTACGCGGTTGGCAATCTGCTGGTCTATGGGCCGCTGCGCAACAACCTGGGGTTCAGCCGGGTGCGCGTGGCCTACACCGCCGGCGAGGCCATCGGCCCCGACCTGTTCAGCTTTTACCGCTCGATCGGCATCAACCTGAAGCAGCTTTACGGCTCGACCGAAACCGCCGTGTTCGTCTGCCTGCAGCCCGACAACCAGGCGCGCGCCGACACCGTCGGCGTGCCGATTCGCGG
>JBBSRS010000388.1:0-3237 GCA_038242795.1 Burkholderiales bacterium | reverse complement strand
GAGGGCTGGCACCGCTTGCGCGTGCTGCGCCAGCAGCAAGCGGGCAGCGTTCATCCCCGACTTCAGGCCATCTTCATGAAAACCATAGCCGGTCCAGGCACCGCAAAAGTAGCTGTGTTGCCGTCCCTGCAATGCCGGAAGCCGTTGCTGCGCCTGGGTGGCGGCCAGGTCGAACACCGGGTGCATGTAGTCGTATTCGCCCATGATGTGGGTACGCGCAATCTCCTGCACCGGATTCAGCGACACCAGCAGCGGCTGCGAAAAGGGCAGGGGCTGCTGAATGTTGAGCAGGTAATGCAGGCACACGCCGGACGATTCGCGCTCGATGCCGGCGGCGCGCTCGTAGTTCCAGGCCGCCCAGGCGATCTTTTTTTGCGGCAACACCGACGAATCGGTGTGCAGCACGGCCCGGTTGGCCTGGTAGCGGATGGCGCCCAGCGTCTTGCGCTCGGCGCTGCTGGCGTCCGGCAGCAGTGCCAGTGACTGGTCGGAGTGCGTGGCCAGCACGACCTTGTCGAAATGCTCGATGGCGTGGCGCGTGACGATGCGCACGCCGCCGCGCAGCGCCCCGGCGTCGCGCTCGATGCGTTCGACCGGTGTGTTCAGCCGCTTGTCGGCAATGCCGGCGACGATTTTTTCAACATAGTGGCGCGCGCCGCCCTTGACCGTCCACCACTGCGGCCGGTCGGTGACCTGGATCAAGCCGTGGTTGTGGCAAAAGCGGACCATGGTGGCGACCGGGAACCGCAGCATCTGGTCGGTCGGGCAGGACCAGATGCAACCCATCATCGGCAAAAAATACCAGTCGCGGAACTCGGCCGAAAACGCGTGGCCACGCAAGAAATCGCCCAGCGGCTGCACCATCGCGGCCTCGGCGTTCGACAGCGCCAGCGCGGTGGTGATGCGGTTGAAGCGAACGATGTCGCGCAGCATGCGCAAGAATTTCCAGCTGACCAGGTTGCCGCGCTGGGCAAACACGCTGTTCAGGCTGGAGCCGCTCCATTCCAGCATGCGGCCACCTGCCGCACCGGGCGCCTTGACCGAAAACGACATGTCCGAACGGGCGGTTTCAACGCCCAGTTCGGCAAACAGCGCGATCAAATTCGGATAGGTGCGTTCGTTGAACACCAAAAAACCGGTGTCTACGCCGTGCGTGACCGGGCCGTTCGGCGTGGGCAATGTGACATCGACAGTGTGTGTGTGACCGCCGAAATAGTCGCCCGCCTCGAACAAGGTGATGCGGGCCTGGCCCTTCAGGGCGTGCGCCGCCGCCAGCCCCGAAATACCCGAGCCGACGATGGCCACTGTGGGGAGCGGAAGGCTCATGCCCGTGCTCCGGGGCCGGTGGGAAATATAAAAATGCTGCGAAGCGTCCCGGGGCGAACAAGGGAGTGAGGGAGGAGTGAAACCGCCCCGGGTGTACAGACCGGCCTGGAGGGCCGGAAAGGCTTCGCAACAATGAAACTGTTGTGACCTGGGTCCGTGGCCGCGGCGCCATTCGAGCAAGTCAGACCATACGAGTGCCTGCCGCCTGGTGGAGTTCCCCCGGGCCGGGGTGCCATCCGGTAAAGTTTTGTTAAGCCGGTGACGGCTTTTGCGCTCGTGCGGGCCGTCTTCATGGCTTGGCCAGCTGTTTTTCGATTTCGGCGACGAACTTGGGGCTGCCCGGATCGGCCATCGAGTTGAAGGCGGTCACGGCCAGGCCGTCGCGCGAAATCACGTACTTGTAGAAGTTCCAGCGCACCGGCGTGCTGCTGGCGGCGGACAGTTGTTTGAACAGCGGGCTGGCGTCCTTGCCGCTCACGCTGGTCTTGGTGAACATGGGAAACTTCACGCCGAAGGTGCTCTCGCAAAACTCCGCGATGTCCTTGTTGCTGCCCGATTCCTGCGAAAAATCATTCGACGGAAAGCCCAGCACCACCAGGCCCCGCGCCTGGTATTTGTTGTACAGCGCTTCCAGGCCCTTGTACTGCGGCGTGAAGCCGCAAAAGCTGGCGGTGTTGACGACCACCACCACCTTGCCGGTGTACTGGCACAGCGACTGCGGTTTCTCGTCCTGCAGGCGCAGCACGTTCTGTTGCAACACCGCAGGGCAGGCTGAGGACTGCGCTGGCGCTTCGGGCGATGCGGCACTGGCCGGCGAAGCGGCCAGTGCCGCGCCGGCCAGCAGCGCCAGGGTCACGGGAACGAGGGAAAAGGCTTGCATGGCGTGCTCTCAGGAAAAAGGGGTTTCAGCTTATACGCACAAGCTCGACCGATGGATTCAAAAATCTTTGGCGGCGTCTTCTCACCCGAAGCCCTGCGGTCACCGTCCTTTTTTGAAAACCAGGGCATCCCCGGGCCAGCCCTGGCTGCGGCCAAACCGCATGGCCACACGGCCTTGCTTGCGCGCGACACCTTGCAACGCTGCCCAGCCGACGGAGTGACAGGGGGGTAGTGGCTCGCCACACCGGTCCGCTGCGGCATGGCGTGGCCAACAAAAGCGGTTGAGCGCATCCTGCACAATCTGGGGGGTTTGCCGGGCCAGCCATTCACGGCCGCCCCGCCGCTCATCCCTTCCCGCAAAGAACTCGGCCGCCAGAGCGCCGCGTCCCAGCCACCGCACACTTTTCTGAAAGCCGTATGAAGCCGCCTGCCTTCCTGAACAAGATCGTCAACCGCAACGACGCTGCCGCCCGCATGGCCGCGCTGCCGCGCCCCGTGGTCTTCACCAACGGCGTGTTCGATGTGCTGCACTGCGGCCACGCGACCTACCTGGCGCAAGCTCGCCAGCTGGGCGCCAGCCTCGTGGTGGCACTCAACACCGACGCCTCGGCCCGCCGCTTGGGCAAGGGCCCGGACCGGCCGCTGAACCCGCAGGACGACCGGGCGGTGCTGATGGCGGCGCTGGAGTCGGTCAGTTTGGTGACCTGGTTTGACGAGGACACCCCGCTGGAACTGATTGCCGAACTCAAGCCCGACGTGCTGGTGAAGGGCGGCGATTACGCCATGGACACGCTGGCCGAGACGGCGGTGGTGAAGGCGTATGGCGGCCGGGCGCTGGCGATTGCGTTTGTCGAGGGTTATTCGACGACGGCGCTGGTGAAGAAGATTCGTGCGGGGTTGGAGACGGGTTGAGTCTTGCTATTTTATTAATAGCTGTTTGCGCTCGTCCTGATTGCGCTGGCGGCTGATTTTATTAAAAATCCGTCATCTTGTGGGTGTTCTATCCCTGCATGAGTTCACGCCAACTTCTTC
>JBBSRS010000387.1:0-3238 GCA_038242795.1 Burkholderiales bacterium | reverse complement strand
TTCATTGCTGCCGCAGCAAAAAAAACAAAGTTCGGACACGCTGCCCCACAGTCCTGAAGAAACGCTGGGCTTGAGCAATCGCGAAGTCCAGATCATGGCCTGGGTCGCGATGGGAAAGACAAATCCCGAAATTGGCAGTATCTTGGACATCAGCGGATTCACGGTGAAAAATCACATGCAGCGAATTTTCCAGAAGCTCAATGTGTCCAACAGGGCCCAAGCCGTTTCGAAAACAAAACGGATGACTTTGCAGGGCTGAAACCATCGGCATTAAATGCGCTGCAAGGTAGGTTGATTGCCGGTCTGTCTCGGCGGCCCTTTCATCGCCTGAGATGGATCAAATAAAATTTTTTGAACAGCGTGGCGGGCGAGCCCTGTGCCCAGGGAAGTTTCATGCCAGTGAAGACCATGCCGGACTGACGGCTGCACGCATGGCGATGTTTGCTGGCGTGCCTTGGCAACACAGACAGTTCCCCCTGCAATGCAACGCCCAAGACGGCTTCGGCCGGCTTGACGAGCGAACGCCTGCGGCCCGCCACCGGGTGTGCATGCGCACCACCAACCCTTGAAGCGTTGCACAAGGAATTCAAGCGCCGTGCACGTGTTGCTACGCTGTTTTCCATCCCTGCCGATTGCTTTGGCGTCTGGTCACCTGGCGATGAAACCCCCAGCATTGCCAAACAGCAGCACCCAAGACGGAACCTTGGAAAATCACAGAAAAGAGATTGCTTTGTCTGCCAGCGCAATCAGGCGCAGCCACCGGCGCGCGTCCTTTTCTTTGTGCGCGAACCGGTCAAAGTCTCACGCCTGTAGCTCATCAACAATGGACTCAGACAACATTTTCACAAGCGCCTGTGAAAGCCAACAGCGCTCAGACCTGGACCGGTGGCTTTGGTTTTTTCTGTCGACATTGGTGTAAGTGCCTTCAATTGCAGGCAACCGGCCTTCAAAATTACCGAAGCCATTCACCAGCGGAAAAATAAGTGCTGTAGTTCGTCGTGAGCGCGGCATGCATTTGTCAACCGCCACAATGCAACGGAACGTTGTCTGACACGGTCGCAGTTTCTTGGACCACGAAGAAGGCGTGATGTGGGATTTATAACGGTCTTGTGCCGAGCGCATGGCTCGTCTCGCGTTAACTTTTCTCAGGACCGCACATCAACTCATCCGACGCCTGCCAGACAGGCTAAAAGCCTGTCCAGCCAGACCTTGCCCAACAAGCAGTGTCTGGACATGGTGTTCTATTTCAAAATCCAAGCCTGGCTGTTGAGGTTTTTCTGATCCTGAAAAAGCCAAGCAGCAATCGAAATGCACTTTTTTAGCAAGCGGCTTGGCGGCGGTATCGGCAGAAAATGCAGACCTCAGTGGTGCGGTAGCCGGAAGAATCGGTGCATTGACATTGCCTTTTCGGCAAGAAGGAAAATTTTGACCATCAGTCCTCCCGCCAGCATCTTGCTTGTCGACAACGACCCCGACAATCTGGAGCTGCTGCAAGCCTACCTCGCAGCACCCGGCGTTGATTTTGTCCTGGCTGCTGACGGACAACAGGCCCTGGCGCAGGTCGGCGCCCTGGATTTTGCCGTCATCGTGCTCGACCTCCACATGCCCGGCATGAGCGGCTTTGAAGTGGCCCAAAGGGTGCGGGCGAATGCGCCAGGCAATTTCACACCCATCATTTTCGTCACCGGCGCGGATGCCCGTGCTTTTCCCATCGAGCAGGCCTATGCCCTGGGCGCCGTCGACTATCTGGTCAAGCCCGTCAATCCCACCATCCTCGGCGCCAAGGTGGCTGTGTTTGTCGAGCTCTATCGCAACAAAAAAGCGCTGGCCGCTGCTGAAAGTGCGCGACAGGTGCGTGCCGGCGAGCGCAAGCTGCAAGAAAGCCGGGGTCTGTTTTCACTGCTGCTCGAGTCCTCCGTCGATGGTATTTTCGGCATCCGTGCCGACACCAGCTGCATCTTCTTCAACCCGGCGGGTGCGGCCATGCTGGGCTATGCGCCCGATGCGCTGAAAAACCTCAAACTCCATGAGCTTATCCACCCGCACCATCCCGACGGTTCGGTGTATTTTCCAGACGAGTGCCCGATCAATCAGGCAGCGCAAGGGGGTGTGTCGGTCAGGGTCGATGAGGATGTGTTCCGGCACAAAGACGGCACGCCCGTGCCGGTGGCCTACTCTGTCTCGCCCATGGTGGTCGAGGGCAAGCCCGCCGGCGCGGTCATCACTTTTTCCGACATCAGGGGGCGAAAACGCGTCGAAGCCGAGCGCGAGCACCTGCTAAGGCAAGTTCAGGTCGCCAACGATCGGTTGGCCGATGTGTTCAACCAAGCGCCCGCCTTCATGGCTGTACTTCGCGGACCCGAGCATGTGTATGAGATGGTCAACGACCGTTATGTCGAACATGTGGGTGACAGAGCGCAAGTGGGACTCACGGTTCGGCAAGCGCTGCCCGAGCTGGCCGGTCAGGGCTTTTATGAGTTGCTGGACAAGGTGTTTGCCACAGGCGAAAAATTTGTCGGCATTGGCATGCCCATTGCCCTGCAACGCCAGCAGGGCCAACCCCTTGAAACGCGGTATGTCGATTTTGTCTACACCGCACTGCGAGATGCCCATGGCGCTGTGAGCAGCGTTCTGGTGCACGGTGTGGACCAGACGGAGCGCAGGCGGGCCGAATCGGCGCTTCTTGCCAGTGAGGCACGTTACCGCATGCTGTTCGAATCCATGGACCAGGCGTTTTGCATTGTCCAGATGCAGCAGGACAGCGCACCGGCTGGTGCGTCCACCAACTTCCGCATCCTGGAGGCCAACGCCATGGTCCACAGGCATGCCGGCCTGCCAGAGGCTGTCGGGAAAACCTTGTCCGAGCTTGTTCCCGATACCCAAAGTCAGTGGGTAGCGCGCTTGGCCCACGTCGTACTGACGGGACAGTCGGTGCATTTTGAGGACGCCAGCCATGGACTTCATCGCTACCTTGAAGTCTTTGCCTACCGGGTGGGCGAACCCTCCAGCCGGACAGTGGCTTTGCTGTTCAGCGATATCACGGCGCGGAAAAAGTCTGAGAAAGACCTGCAGCAGCTCGCTGTCAGCCTGGCCGAGACAGACCAGCGCAAAACCGAGTTTCTGGCGACGCTGGCGCACGAGCTGAGAAACCCGCTGGCGCCCATCACGTCCGGCCTGGGCATTGTGCGCATGCAAAGCGATCCGGCACGCGCGGGTCAGACCCTGGACATGCTCGAGC
>JBBSRS010000386.1:0-3248 GCA_038242795.1 Burkholderiales bacterium | reverse complement strand
GGGACAAACTCGCTGCGAAATAGTCGGTTTTCTTTGTACATTGGACGGACATCATAAGGAGACATGCCTTGAACCTCAGTCAAGACAGCGACACGCCCGGCCAGCGCCCGGCGCAGGACCCGCCTGACCACTATGCGCCACTGCACGGCGGCTTTCGCTGGCCCGTGGATGAATTCTTCAACATCGCCGAGGTCTGCTGCAGTCGCTGGGCCAGGCCGGAAAATGCGCAGGCGAATGCTACTGAAAGAATAGCTATTTGTGCCCACCAGACAAGCGGAAATGCCGTTTTTCATACTTATTTGGAGTTGAAGCAGGCAGCCGATGCACTCAGCCATGGGCTGGCCGCGCTCGGCGTGCAGCGTGGCGACCGGGTGGCGATCGTGATGCCGCAGCGCTTCGAAACGGCCGTGGCCTACATGGCCGTGCTGCAGATGGGCGCCGTCGCCATGCCGCTGTCGATGCTGTTCGGGCCTGAAGCGCTGGCCTTCCGGCTGCAGGACAGCGGGGCGGTGCTGGCGATCTGCGATGAAAGCTCGATCGACAGCATGAAGGCCATCCGGGCCGAATGCCCGGCGCTGCGCACGCTGATGGCCGCAGGTGGCGCGGCGGGGCAGGGCGATGTGGACTACACCGCCAGCCTGCAGGCGCAACAGGGCGAATTCACTGCTGCCCGCACCCGCGCCGACGACGCCGCCATCCTGATCTACACCAGCGGCACGACCGGCCCGCCCAAGGGCGCGCTGCTGGCGCACCGGGCACTGATCGGCAACCTGCCCGGCTTTGTTTGCAGCCAGAACTGGTTCGGCTTTGACGGCATCGGCAATCAATCGTCAGATGCGGTGTTCTGGAGCCCGGCCGACTGGGCCTGGACCGGCGGGCTGATGGACGCGCTGCTGCCGACGCTGTACTTCGGCCGGCCGATTGTGGCGTTCAACGGCCGGTTCAGCCCCGAACTCGCCTTCAGCCTGATGGCCGAACACGGGGTGACGCACACCTTTTTGTTTCCGACGGCGCTGAAAGCCATGATGAAGGCTTATCCCCGTCCGCGCGAGCGATTCACATTGCGCTTGCAGGGCCTGATGAGTGCCGGCGAAGCGGTCGGTGACGCGGTATTCGACTACTGCCGCGAGCAACTCGGCGTGACGGTCAACGAGATGTTCGGTCAGACCGAGATCAATTACGTGGTCGGCAACTGCCATGCGGCGGGTGCTTTGCGGGCTGCGCTGCCGTCTCAAGGCTTCGTGCCGCTTCAGGGTGGCCGGTCGGCGGATCTGTTTCCCGTGCTGGCGGCGCTGGGCGCGCGTGCCGGCTGGCCGGCCAGGCCGGGCAGCATGGGCAAGGCCTATCCGGGCCATCAGGTCCAGGTGATTGACGACGACGGTCAGGAATGCGCGGTCGGCGTGCCGGGCGACGTGGCGGTCAACCGCCTTGACATCCACGGCGACCCCGACCCGATCTTTTTCCTGGGTTACTGGCAGAACGAAGCCGCCACGCGCGCCAAGTTCACCGGCGACTGGTGCCGCACCGGCGACCTGGCGCGTCGCGATGCCGACGGCTACCTCTGGTATGAAGGCCGGGCCGACGATGTGTTCAAGGCCGCCGGCTACCGCATCGGACCCGGCGAGATCGAGAACTGCCTGGTCAAGCATCCGGCCGTGGCCAACGCCGCCGTGGTGCCCAAGCCGGACCGCGAGCGCGGGGCGGTGGTCAAGGCCTACGTCGTGCTTGCTCCTGATTCAATAGCTGCTCGCGCAGATGCAGCAAGCGGAAACACCGATTTTGACCAAAAATTGGTGGCGGAACTGCAGGCCCATGTCAAAAATATGCTGGCGCCTTATGAGTACCCGAAGGAAATCGAATTCATCGACGCGCTGCCGATGACCACCACCGGCAAGGTGCAGCGCCGCGTGCTGCGGTTGCAGGAAGAAGCGCGGTTCAAGAAGGCTTAATTTGACGGCCTGGCTGCCGTTGCCAGGCATGAAAAAAGCGCCCCGAGGCGCTTTTTTTGGGTCAACCCGCCCGGCGGGAATTAACGCGGAGCCGGCTCGGCCACGTAGATCTCGACGCGGCGATTGCGGGCACGGCCTTGCTCGCTGCCGTTGTCGGCAATCGCTTCACGCGAACCACGGCCGTCGGTGGCAATGCGCTGCGCCGCCACGCCACGGCCGACCAGGTAGTCGCGGGCTGCGTTGGCACGGTCAAACGACAGCGGGTTATTGATGGCGTCCGAGCCGGTGCTGTCGGTGTGGCCAATGATGGACACGGTGGTGATCGGGTTCTGGTTCAGGCTGGTCGCAAAATTCGTCAGCACCGGCGCAAAGTTGGACTTGATGGCCGAGCGGCCCACGTCAAACGACACGTCGCTGGGAATGTCGAGTTTCAGGCGGTTGTCCTGCGTCTGGCTCACGCCAATGCCGGTGCCGGCGGTGGCGCGTTCCATGGCGACTTTCTGGTCCTGCATTTTCTTGGACCAGATGTAGCCGCCGCCCGCGCCGACCGCGCCGCCCAGCGCGGCGCCCTGCACCGCACCCTTGGAGCCGCCCGTGGCCGCTCCCAGCAAAGCGCCCAGACCGGCGCCGATGCCCGCGCCCTGTGCCGTGCCGCGCTGGGTTTCGTTCATGTTGGCGCATCCTGACAGGACAGCCAGGGACAAGGCTGCGCAGGTGACGGTGGTGGTGAATGCTTTTCTCATGGGAGACTCCTCAAAATATGTATGTTGCTCGATTTGACTGCGCATTAGAGCGCCAGTGTACCTATGCTAAACGTTGCAATTGTGTCAAATTGTCAGACAAACCCCCAAAAAAGCGTGCGTCCAAGCTACTTTGAGTAGCCTTAAACTAGCCCCTTTCGGCCCTTCACCGGCATGACTGGTTTCTTTCAAGGCTGCTCCACTCCAACTTTCCATTTCATGAACAAAGTTCAACTCGGTTCAAGCGATTTGCAGGTGACCCCGGTCTGTCTGGGCACCATGACGTTTGGCGAACAGGTCGATGAGCCCACAGCCCACGCGATACTGGACCGCTCGCTGGCGCGGGGCGTCAATTTTATTGACACCGCTGACCTCTATGCGGGGCCAGCGCGCGCTGAAACCTGTGGCGCCACCGAGACCATCATCGGCAACTGGCTGGCCCGGCATTCCGGCGCGCGCCGGCAACTGGTGCTGGCCACCAAGGTTGCCGGACCGTCGCGCAGCATGCCCTGGGTTCGCGAAGGCAAAGGCATGACGGCCGATGACATCACCGCGTCCT
>JBBSRS010000385.1:0-3249 GCA_038242795.1 Burkholderiales bacterium | reverse complement strand
GAAACCCATGCTCGATGAACTGGGCGCCACCCTCTGGGACAAGTCGAAAGTGGTGCTGGTCATGGACCACTACCTGCCCGAGCGCGATGACGAATCGCGTCGCATTGTGCGCATTGCCCGCGACTGGGCGCGTGAGCAGGATCTGCCGCATGTCTATGACGGTCAGGGCATTTGCCATGTGGTGGTGCCGCAGCATGGGCACATCCGCCCCGGCATGTTCTGCGTCGGCGGCGACTCGCACTCACCCACGGGCGGTGCGTTTGGTGCCTACATGTTTGGCATCGGCAGCACCGAAATGCTGGGTGTCGTGGTCACCGGGGAAATCTGGCTGCGCGTGCCGCACACCTTGCAAATGCACTGGAGCGGACATCTGGCTGCGGGCGTCACCGCCAAAGACATGATGCTGCACATGGTGGGGCGCTTTGGGATGAATGGCGGCCAGTACCAGGCGGTTGAGTTTTCCGGCTCCGCCGTGAAGGCGCTTTCGATGCAGGAGCGCATGACGCTGTCAAACATGAGTGCCGAGCTGGGCTCGCAAGTGGGGCTGATCGCACCCGACGACACCACGCGCGACTGGCTGCTGGCCACTGGCGTGCGGGCCGATGCGCTGGAGGGGCTGGACGCCTGGCAAACCGACCAGGGCGCCTCGTTGACGCGCTACGACTTCGATGCCGACGCCCTGACCCCGCAGGTGGCCGCGCCCCACAGTCCCGCCAATGCGGGCCCGGTTGCAAAACACGCGGGAACCGCCATTGACGTGGCTTACATCGGCGCCTGCACGGGTGCCAAATTGGACGACTTGCGGGCTGCAGCGGCTGTGCTGCGTGGCCAGCGCGTGGCGCCCGGTGTGCGGCTGATGGTGGCCCCGGCCAGCCAGCAAGACCAGTCTGCCGCGCGCGATGAAGGCGTGTTGCAGGTGCTGCAGGACGCAGGCGCCGAACTGTTCCCCACCACCTGCGGTGCCTGCGCAGGCTATGGCGACACGGTGGGGGACAACACCACCGTGATCTCCAGCACGGCGCGCAATTTCAAGGGCCGCATGGGCTCGGCCAGTGCGCAGGTTTATCTGGCGTCGCCTTACACCGTGGCGGCATCCGCCCTGCGCGGCGTCATCACCGACCCGCGCGAGGTATTGCCATGAGCGCGTTGCACCAAGTCTGGAAGCTTGGCGCCGACATTGACACCGATGTGCTGGCACCCGGCCATGCCATGAAATACGGCATGGACGTGATTGCACGCCACTGCCTCGAATCCGTGCGGCCCGACTTCGTCGCCAACGTGCAAAAAGGCGACGTGATCGTGGCGGGCCCCAACTTCGGCGTGGGCTCGTCGCGCGAACAGGCCGCGGCGGTGCTGGTGCGGCTGGGCGTGGTGGCGGTCATTGCGCCCTCGTTCAGCGGTCTTTACTTTCGCAATGCCTTCAACCTCGGCCTGCTGCTGTTGACCTGTCCGCAGGCCGACACCCTGGCCGAAGGCGACCAGGTCGCGATCGACTGGCAAACGCCAGCGGTGATTTCCCCGTCCGGCAGCACGCTTGCGTGTGAGCCGATTCCCCCGTTTTTGATGGACATGGTGCGCAGCGGCGGTTTGCTGAACCAGTTGCGCAAGCGTTTTGGCAAGGAGCCCCTTCATGGCTGAACAACAAGTGGCTGCACCGCAAGTGCCTGCGCCCGCAATGGACCCCGTCACCCTGGCCGTCCTGCGCGGCCGGCTGGAGCAGGTCGCCGACGAGATGGACGCCACGCTGTACCGCAGCGCGTTCAACCCCATCATTGCCGAGGCACACGACGCCTGCCACGGCCTGTACGACGCCGAGAGCGGCGACACGCTGATACAGGGCAAGTCGGGCCTGCCGGTGTTTGTGGGCGCGATGGCCTTTGCCGTTCGCGCGGCCAAGCGCGCTGCCGCTGAGCGTGGTGGCATCGTTGAGGGCGACACCTGGCTGTTCAACGACCCTTACGAAGGCGGCACCCACGCCAACGACTTCAAGCTGGTGCGGCCCTTTTTTCGCCACGGCAAGCTGTATTGCTTTCTGGCGTCGGCCGCGCATTGGCACGATGTGGGCGGCAACGTGCCCGGCAACTACAACCCGGCGGCCACCGAATGCTGGCAAGAAGCGGTGCAAATCCCGCCTGTGCGCATCGTGCGCGCCGGGGTGTTTGATGACGATGTGCTGGCCATCCTCAAGGCCAACACCCGCCTGCCGGACAGCCTGTGGGGCGACCTCAACGGCCAGTTGTCCGCACTCGACCTGGGCACGCGACGCCTGAACGACGTGCTGGACCAATACGGCGATGCCGTGGTGCACCAGGCGATGGGCGAGTTGCGCACGCGCGCTGTCAAGCTGATGCAGTCGCATATTTCGGCATTGCCCGACGGCTGCTACAGCTTCAGCGACATGCTGGACAACGACGGTGTCAAAGATGAGGCGCTGACCATTGCCCTGGACATGACGGTCAAGGGCAACCGACTCACGCTGGACTTTTCCCGCAGCTCGCCACAGTGCGCGGGGCCGGTCAACATCTCGCGCGCCACGGCCATTGCGGCGTGCTACGTGGCGCTCAAGCATTTGTTCCCCGATGTGCCCGCCAATGCCGGCGTGCTGGATGCGGTGGACTTTGTGCTGCCCGATGGCCTGGTCATCAGTGCCGCCCGTCCGCGCCCGGTGGGGGGCTACACCGAAACCATTCTGCGCATGATCGACGTGATCTTCAGCGCTGCCGCACTGGCCGACCCCCAACGCGCCATGGCCCAGGCCTACGGCACGATCAACGCCTTGTCGATTGCCGGCCACCGGACCGACGAAGCCCGCAAGGGCCAGCGCTGGGTGATGTTCAGTTTCTTCGGCGGCGGCCACGGCGGACATTCGGATGGCGATGGCATGAGCCACGGCAACGCGCCCATCTCCACCGCCACGATACCGCCGCTGGAAATTCTGGAGGCGGCGTACCCCGTTCGCTTCACCCAATGGGCGCTGCGCCCTGATTCAGGGGGTGACGGCCAGCACCGGGGTGGGCTGGGTGCGATTTACGAGATCGAACTGCTCGAACAAGAAGCCGAAGTCTTCATCTTTGGCGAGCGCGGCAAGGCCGCACCCAAAGGTATTTCGGGCGGTGGCCCAGGCGCCATGAACGTCTTCAGCTATGAAAATAATAGTGAATGGAAGCAGCCGCCGATGCGCTCCAAGATGATCGGCATTCGTCTCAAGCATGGCGAACGCGTCCGGCTGGAAACCCCCGGCGGCGGTGG
>JBBSRS010000384.1:0-3264 GCA_038242795.1 Burkholderiales bacterium | reverse complement strand
CCGGTGAAGCCGCTCATGCCGACATGGGCACCGGCAGGTATCAGCGCGGCGGCGGCATCGGCCGACATGATTTTGGTGTGCAGGGCAGGGTTCTGGACGCGATCGATGAAGGACATCAGGGCAACTCCGGGGTAATGGTGACAGTGCAACAGCGCAAGCGGCTGCCGGAATTCTAGTCCGTGGCTGTCTTGAATTAAGGGTAAACCCTTGATTTCAGGCGATGCGCTGGGAACAACGCCCGTGATGACAGCGCTCACCCGGCGTGTTGCGAGTCGATGGCGTTTTTGACGAGCCGCATGTTGCTATCTGTTTTATAGCTCCGATCGCTCGTCCAGCCTGCACGAGCGGCCTGTTTGGCTGTTATTTGGCTGCCAGAACCGCCATCGTGATGCGTGACACGCAGGTCAGCTCGCCAGCGTCGTTGTGCAGCTCGATGGCCCACACTTGCGTGCTGCGGCCGATGTGAACGGGCCGGGTGATGCCGGTGACCCAGCCGCTGGTGGTGCCCTTGAGGTGGTTGGCGGTGATGTCCAGCCCCACCACGCGCTCGCCTGGCGGTGTGCAATAGGCTGCGCCGCAGGAGCCCAGGGTTTCGGCCAGCACCACCGACACGCCGCCGTGCAGCAGGCCGTAGGGCTGGATGGTGCGGGCATCGACCGGGATGCGGGCACGGATGAAGTCGTCGCCGACTTCGAGGAACTCGATGCCCAGGTGGCTGACGGCGGTGCCGGTGTTTGACGCGGTCAGCAATTCAACAGAGATGGGTCGCTTCCAGATGTGCATGGGGTGTCCAGGACGGTAAAAAAACCTTGACTATACGGTCGGCGCCTACAGCCGATGGGCGGTTTATCGTGCCGGCTCCCCAGCTTGGCGGCTTTACGCTGGACGTCATGTACATGGCTGCCAGACCCCAGCGAAAAAAGCCGATGACGCGCCTGCGCCAATGGCTGATCGGCGGCGGTGTGGCTGCGGGTGTGCTGCTGGTGCTGGCCGGGGTGGCCATCAGCCTGGTGCCTTCTGACGAGGAACTGGCGCGGCGGGCGTCGGCCGGGCTGGAAACCGCGCTCGGGGTTCCGGTCAGCATCGGCCGGCTGCATTGGCAACTGCTGCCCGTGCCCCGCGTGGTGATTGAAAAGCTGGCCACCGGGCAGCCCCAGCCGGTGCAAATCGACCAGCTCACCGCCGACCTGAACACCTCGGCGCTGTGGCGACGCCGGCTGCAGGTGGAGCGCGCGGTGGTGCAAGGCGCGGTCGTGCCGCAGCTTTCCCTGCGCGGGCTGGGCAGCCCGCCGGCCGCCGCCAAGCCGGCGTTGTCCCTGCCCTTCACGCTGGACGCCCTGCCGCTGGCACGCCTGGAAGTGCGCGACGTGACCTGGATTTCGCGCTACGGCAAGCGCCTGGTGTACGACGGCGAAGCCGATTTCGACCCCGGCTGGCGGCCGCGCACCGCCCGGGTGCGCCGTCCCGACGCCCAAACACCGGCCGAAGCCACGCTGACGCGCCAGGGTCAGGCAGACCGCTGGGAGGTCAACGTCGGCCTGGGCGGCGGCACGGCCAATGGCGAACTGCAGCTGCAGCTGGACGGCCAGGGCGGGCTGCGACTGAACGGAAAGCTGCAGCCGCGCAACATCGATCTGGTCAGCGCATTGCAGGCTTTTGAACGGCGCTCGGTCATTGCCGGCAAGGTGTCGGGCCAAACGGTGCTGTCGGCCCAGGGCAGTGGCCCGGGCGAACTGGCGCGGTCCCTGCACACCACGACGGATTTCAGCACCGGCCGCGCCACATTGCTGCGCTTTGACCTGGACAAGGCGATTCGAAGCGTGGGCAAAGACCACGCGGGCAGCACCGCGCTCGACAGCGTCACCGGCCAGCTCGACACGCAAAACACACCGCAGGGCATGGTCGCCACCTTCAGCCGTCTCAAGACCCGCTCCGGCGTGCTGAGCGCCTCGGGCCGGGCGCGGGTGGCCAGCCGGCAGATCGACGCCGAACTGGCGGTGGACCTGGTGGATGGCGTGGTGGGCGTGCCGCTGACCTTGAGCGGCCCGGTGGACAAGGTCCAGGTGTCGGTGCCGGCCAGCGCCCTGGCGGGGGCCGCCGCAGGAACCGCCGTGCTGCCCGGCATCGGCACAGCCATCGGAGCGCGCATCGGGGCGGCCATTGGCAAGCTGCTGGGTGCGGAGCCGGCAGACCCGCCGCGTCGCCTGGCGCCTGTCGAAAAATAGCTTCCGGCCTGGCGGCAATGGGCGGGGGCGCGCAGCGGCGCAGCCGGCCCCGAGAGGCCGGAAACCGGTGTTTCCGGCGTGTTTCTGCTAAGCTTCACAGCTCTTTTCCTTACATCTTCCGCAAGCGACCATGCCACAAGCCCAGAAAGCCTTCAACTCCACCGCGCTGGCGCACGCGCTTGACCAGAACGAGGCCATCCAGGAAGCCGTTGGGCAGTCGGCCGCCGAACTGTGCGTTGTCAATGCGGTGCTGACGCAGGAGGTTCCCGAGCATCTCCAAACCGGCGAGGTCGCCCAGGCCATCGAGCGCACCGAGGAACTCGAAAACCGCATCCAGCAGTCAGCCGACGAACTGGCGCAGGTCAACCTGGCGCTGAAGGAAGAAATCAGCCTGCGTGCCGACCTGGAGCGCCAGCTGGCGTCCGCCCAGGCAGCGCTTGACAACACGCACGGCCACTTCAGGCCCAAAGAGCGTCTGAGCCAGGGTTCGGCTGCCCGCTAGACCGCAACCCGTTCGACGGGCAACAGCGGCCTGCAGGGATGGCCGCATTTTGCTACGGTATCGATAGCTGTCATCGCATGCACAGCATGCGCAAAAGCCGTATTTAATGCTCAAAACATCGTGTGATGGCCAGCGCGACCGCGCGCCAGCCCGGCCTGGCTATTTCCTGCGGTCCAGCAGCGCGTAGAGCAGGATCGCGCCGAAGGTGGCGGTGCCGATGCCGCCCAGCGCAAACTGGCCGAACTTCAAGGTGAAGTCGCCGGTGCCCAGCACCAGGGTGATGGCCGCGACCAGCAGGTTCTTGTTGTCCGAGAAATCCACCTTGTTGACGACCCAGATCCGGGCGCCGGCCACGGCGATCAGGCCGAACACGACGATGCTCACGCCGCCCATCACCGGCAGCGGAATCGCCTGGATCAGCGCGCCGAACTTGGGGCTGAAGCCCAGCAGCAGCGCAATCATCGCCGCAAAGACGAACACCGCCGTCGAGTAGATGCGGGTGGCCGCCATCACGCCGATGTTTTCGGCATAGGTGGT
>JBBSRS010000383.1:0-3274 GCA_038242795.1 Burkholderiales bacterium | reverse complement strand
GTGCTTTTCAGCCAGAAACCAAAAGTTGCCAGTTCAGCCCACTTCGGTTGCCGCATCGTTGAAAGTCGCACGCCGGGCGCCAATGGCCAACCGGACGGCATGCTGTTCCTGACGCTGGGCGAGCGGTTTTCACGCAAGGACGACGCGCAAAAACTTGACAACCACCATGGAAAGATTGTTCGTATCCACAAGGATGGCTCGGTGCCTGCCGACAACCCCTTTGCCGGCAAGGCAGGTGCATTGCCCGAAATCTGGAGCTACGGCCACCGCAATGCCCAGGGCGCCACGCTTGCGCCCGATGGCACGTTCTGGATGCATGAGCACGGGCCGCAGGGCGGCGACGAAATCAACCTGCCCCGGCCGGGCGCCAACTACGGCTGGCCGGAGATCACCTATGGCGAAAACTACGGTGGCGGCAAGATCGGTGAAGGCCTGAGCCGCAAGTCCGGCATGGCGCAACCGCTGCATTACTGGGTTCCGTCGATTGCACCGTCCGGCATGGCTTTTCTCACCAGCGAACGGTATGGCAAGGCGTGGAAGGGCAACCTGTTTGTCGGATCGCTGAAGTTTTCCTACCTTGACCGGATTGAACTCTCGGCGCCTTTCGGCGGCAAGGTGGTGCGCGAACACAAGCTGCTGGCCGATGTTGGCGAGCGCATTCGCGATGTGCGCCAAGGCCCCGATGGTCTGCTGTACGTGCTGACCGATAGCAGCAATGGCAAGCTCATCCGGCTGCTGCCCGAACCGCCGGGCAAGTGAACGCGCATTTTCAGGGCTGCTGGCCTGCACCAGGCTGGTGACGCATTCGTCAGGCGTTTCGCGTTTTGGCCGAACAAACCCCCCGTTATCATTCAGGCATGACTTCAAACACGCCCTGGCACAACCGCCTGACCCAGACGGGTTGGTCTGCCCGGCAGTGGTTCACCGAATGGTGGCAGCTGGTGCATCTGGGCGCCGTGATCATGGTGCTGGCCCTTTCGCCTTCGAGCTACAGCCGCGAAAACCGGCGGGTGCTGGGGCGACATGTCTACACCAGCACGGCGCCGGTGCTGCTGGGGTTTTCGCTGCTGTGCGCGCTGGTGACGGTGGTGCTGACGCGCATCGTGATGGTGACGGCGCTGAGTTATGGCCTGTCCCACTATGCGCTGCAACTGGTGATTCGTGTGCTGGTGCTGGAGTTGATTCCCCTGACCGCCGCGCTGTTCGTCGCATTGCGCTGCACGATTCCCGATGGCGCCGAACTCACCGCCTTGCAGGCCAGTGGAAAACTTGACGACATGCGCCGGCAGGGCGTCGAGCCGATACGCCGCGAAGTCCTGCCGCGCGTGGTGGCGGGCATGTTTGCCGGCATCACGCTGGCCGCGCTGAGCTGCGTGGTGGCATTGGTCGTGGCATATGTCGCGGTGTACGGATTCGCCGTGTCCGGGCTGGCCGGCTACACCCGGCTGTTTGGCCAGGTGTTCACGCCGGCGGTCACGCTGATCTTTGTGCTGAAAACCGTATTTTTTTGCCTGGCCGTTTCGCTGATCCCGATGGCGTCGGCCCTGTATGGCATGCGCGGCGCCAGTCTGCGCTCCAGTGCCGAAATGCGCGGTCTGGTTCGGATGTTTGCCGTTTTGCTGCTGGTTGAAGTGGCTTCGCTGGTCGGCAACTATTACTGAGTTTGAGACACACTTTTTTATGAGTTCACCTTCCGATTTGTCCCCGCCGCTGCTGCCGCCTGTTGGCCAGGGTCCGGCGCAGTCGGCGCGCCTGCCGGACAGCAGTCCGCCTGAGAACATGGCCGGCCTGGAGTTCAAGGCCAGGCTGCTGCTGCTGTTCATGCTGCTGCTGGTTTGCGGATCGGCGATCTATGTGCTGTACGCGCGCGGTGTGTTTGAAAGCACGCAGCGACTGGTGCTGATGGCCGAGGATTCCGAAGGCGTGGTGGTCGGCATGGACATGACCTTTGCCGGCTTTCCGATCGGCCGGGTGCGGCGCATCGAACTGGCAGAAGACGGCAAGGCGCGCATTTTGGTCGATGTGGCTGAAAAAGACGCCCACTGGCTGCGCAGCAGCAGTGTTTTCACGCTTGTGAAAGGCATTGTCGGCGGCCCTAACATCCGCGCCTACACCGGATTGCTGAACGACCCGCCCCTGCCCAAGGACGCGGTGCGAACCGTTCTGCAGGGCGACGCCAGCGCAGAGATTCCCAGGGTCATTGCTTCCGCCAAGGAACTGATCGACAACCTCAACAGCCTGACCGGCAGCAGCGGCTCGGTGGGCACCAGCCTGGCCAACCTGCAGGTATTGACCGAACGGCTCAACGGACCTGGCGGCGCACTGACGGTGCTGCTCGGCAGCGAAGCCGAGGCCAAGAAGTTTTCCGCCACGCTGGACCGCACCAATTCGTTGCTGGCCAAACTCGACGGCATCGCGGTCAAGACCGATACCCAGGTGTTTGGCGACAAGGGCGTGCTGCTAGAGGCCCGCGCCACGGTGGTGCAGCTCAATGCCATGCTGGGCGAGGCGCGCACCAGCCTTCAAAAGGTCGATGCCATTTTGGTCAATGCCCAGGCAATCACGTCGAATGCCAAAGAAGCGACGAATGACCTGGGCGCCTTGCGCGGCGACGTCGAAGCCAGCATGCGCAAAGTCGAAGGCCTGGTCAGCGAGATCAACCGCAAATGGCCGTTTGCCCGGGATGCAGAAATGAAACTGCCGTGAAAAATTGCCCTATCTCGATAAAGCGCATATGTGCACTTGGCACCGTTTGGCTCTTGGTAGCGTGCAGCAGTTCACCCAGGCCGCCAGACTGGCAAGTCGAAGCCAAGGGTTCCATGGAGCGTTCGGTCGCCGCTTACATGGAAGGCAACAGCCGCGTCGAAGCCGCTGAACTGGCGCGCGCGCGCAGCCAGTTGTCGCGCACCGGACGGCCCGATCTGCTGGCCACCGCCGAACTCCTGCATTGCGCCAGCCGGGTGGCCAGCCTGGTGTTCGGGCCTTGCGCGGGGTTCGAGCCGCTCCGGGCCGATGCCACCCCGCCCCAGCGCGCCTATGCCGATTACCTGCGGGGACAGGTGCCGCTTGACGCCATCGCCTTGCTGCCGCCAGTCCAGCGCGCTGCAGCAGCGGGTGATGCCGGCGCGCTCCAAGGCATTGCCGATCCGTTGTCGCAACTTCTTGCGGCGGGGGTTCTGCTGCAGACCGGCCGCGCCAGTCCGTCGGTGATTGCTTTGGCAATTGACACGGCTTCTGCCCAGGGCTGGCGGCGTCCGCTGCTGGCCTGGCTGGG
>JBBSRS010000382.1:0-3296 GCA_038242795.1 Burkholderiales bacterium | reverse complement strand
GAAGCTAGCCGCTTTTTTTCTCACTATTTCATCATTCATTAAGGAAAAAACATGAACACAAATACACCTTCCAACATGGCGCGGGATGCGGTTCCAGCAATGCAGAAAGCGTCGGACGACATGATGAGTTCAGCAGGCAAAGCTATTGACGCAACCCGCGAGCATGCCAACCAAGCGCTCGACAGGGCTGAAAACAAGGTTCGTGAACTGCGTGGCAGCGTCGACCCCATGGTTGAAATGCTGGCCTCCAAGGCACAAAAAATGGCCCGCCAGAGCCTGGACATGGCTTCCGAAGCCAAAGAACGCGCAGAAAAATCGCTTAAGCACGCTGCGGATGCCACCACGCGTTATGTTTCGGAACAACCCATGCGCTCGGTGCTGATTGCCGCCGCTGTTGGTGCCGCAGTAGCACTTCTGGTTTCAAGCTCGCGTCAGCGCAATCACAACCGCTATTAAAATCATCCTGGCCACGCCTGTCCCTTACTGACACATCACTCACCTTTATCTATGCTGCATCCTCTTTTTTCAACGATTGTGCAAAGGCCGGATCTGGTCATGGACCATTTGTCTGCCTACGGATCGCTGTTTCACAGGGAAGCAGCAAGTGCAGGCAATGACCTGATGGCACGTGCGGTGGCAGGCGTGGTGGCTATTTTGGCGCTTGTCATTTTCATGGTCCTAACGGGAACAGCGGTGATGCTCGGCTTTTTACAAAACCAGTTCCATTGGGCACTTGTTGTAGTTCCGGGTGTGGCGCTGCTGTTGACCGTTATTGCCGGTGCCATTGTCATGAAGCCTTTGAAAAGTGAGCGTTTCCCCGAACTGAAAGCTCAGATCGACAGCGATGCGCAAGCATTGCGCACTGTTTCCTGAATCACGTCATTTAAAGAAACTGACATGGCTTCTCCCTCTATTGTCCTTACCCCTCAAGAGCGCCTGGCTATCAGCCGCAAGGCCATTGTCAGGCACATGAACCGCCACCACAGGGACGTTGAGGAGCGGATTGACATCGACACTGACGAGTCAAACAGAGACAGTTCAGAAATCAAATCTTCCGGCCAAAGCATGCTGGGAAAAATAAAGTATGCGGCCCGGATGTGGTGGCACCGCCATCCTGCAAGCGCTGCAGTCGAACTTGCAAGTCCTTTATTGGATGACTACGCCAGTGTTCATCCTTTTAAACTACTGGGCATTTCTGCCGCTGCTGGCGCCGCCCTGGTGATTGTCAGGCCTTGGCGCATGATGTCTGCAAGCGCGTTGCTGGTGGCTGCGGTTAAATCCTCAGGATTGTCAAATACGCTGTTCACCATGCTGTCCTCTTTCACACGCTCCTCCAGCAATACGGACGCAACCCTATGACCAACATGACCAACAACTCCGCCAACGAACTCACCCTTGACCAATCTGCCCTCGATGCTGTCAGATCCAGCCTTGACCAAGGTGCAATCACCCCTGCCTACGGACCGCATCGCGAAGCTATTGTCAAGCTTCTGAACGATGCTCTGGCCACTGAACTGGTCTGCGTTTTGCGCTACAAGCGCCACCATTTCATGGCCAGTGGTCTTTCTTCACCCCGGATTGCTGAAGAGTTCATGGAGCATGCCAACGAGGAATCGGCGCATGCTGATCGCATTGCGCAGCGCATTGTCCAGTTGGGTGGTGAACCTGATTTTTCTCCCTCAACCCTTTTACAGCGCAGCCATGCAGATTATGATGAATCCAATGATTTGAAAACCATGGTTCGTGTCAATTTGACGGCTGAGCGAATCGCTGTGGAAGCCTATCGTCAAATGATTTCATTGCTCGCCGACAAAGACCCCACAACACGCAGAATGCTCGAAGACATTCTGGCGGAAGAAGAAGAGCATGCTGACGAACTCAAAGACTGGCTTGACCTTTAAATTTTCCGGTGCTGGTCGATAGGCGTGGTGCCGTTAATCGACAGGCTTTTTAAACTTTGCACCAACTTAAATAAATTCAACTCGAAGAGGAAACCCTATGAAATACGCACGCGCAATCGCATTCGCCGCCTTGGCTGGCATTACCATCATTGGAAGCGGCTGCTCTGTGGGGCGTGGTCAACAGACTGCAGGTTCCTACGTCGACGATGCAGCCATCACCACTTCCGTCAAGGCAAAGTTTGCTGAAGACAAGACTGTTTCAGCCACATCCCTGAGTGTTGAAACGCTGAACGGAACTGTGCAGTTGTCGGGTTTTGCAAAATCCACCGCTGAAAAAATGCAAGCCGAAAACATCGCCCGCGGCGTAAAAAACGTCAAGAGCGTTCGTAACGACATCGCTGTCCGTCCTTAATAGACTCTGTATTTAACTGCGCTGCCCCAAGGTAGCGCCCAAGAGCAGCCATTGAGCATTTCAATGGCTGCTTTTTTTGCTTTGACTCATTGCAAAATGATGGCACCACTTCTCATGGCCTGACAGCATCAAGTTGCAGGCATGCCAGATGCGTTGAAGAATCAGTTGGACTTGACCACCAGTTGGTTGTCAACCGACTGAACGCCGCTAAAGGTTTTGGCAATCGCGGTTGCTCTGTTGCGTACTTCATCAGTGGGAACATTGCCTTTCAATGTCACCGCCCCTTCCTTTGTATCGACATTTACATTGAACAGTTTGATGTCTGGGTCTTTTGTCAATTCCGCTGAGATGGCTGTGGTGATGGCCATGTCGTCGAATTTGTTGATGGCTTTGTTGGCAGCTACCTTGGCAGAAGATTCGGCATTTTCAGTGGCAGCTTTCAGTGCGTCACCTGCCTTGGCAAAGGCTGTCTCAGTTTTAGCCTTCATGTCAGCACCTGCCAGTTCACCCTGAACTCTTGCCTCGGCTGCAGCTTTTTCTGTCTTTCCAATTGCAGAATCAAGCTTTTGGCCAGGTGTTTGAGCATCGTCATTTCTATTGCAGCCACCCAAAGCCACCATGAGGCCCAATGAGATGACAGCAAATTGAATTTTTTTCGACCCGGTGTTTTTCACATATCCCCTTTATATTGATTCGAAATTTTTACAAGCGGAGACAACATAACTATTTTTAAACCATTGATTTGACGCTTTTGCGCCGTCAAGCCGATTTTTGCGATTTCATAAAAGAATTCTCAAAATAAAAATCGCAGTTGCATGAAAACCAGTCGACTGCTTGAGAACTTTTAAAAGCCATTCGCAATCTTTATAATTTTTATATTTTTGGGTTGTTCAATTATGACAACCAGTCGTCGATCGAATGGATTCGTTTCACCTTGGTTCACCAGAGCATTCAGGCAGTGACGATCCATCCTTCCAGCAAAT
>JBBSRS010000381.1:0-3303 GCA_038242795.1 Burkholderiales bacterium | reverse complement strand
GGGCGCGGACTGCAGACCTTTGACCTGCGCACCACCATCCACGCCGTGACGGCGGTCGAGTCGGCGCTGCTTGACCTGCTGGGCCAGCACCTGGGCGTGCCGGTGGCCGCGTTGCTCGGCGAAGGCCAGCAGCGCGAAGCGGTCGAGATGCTCGGCTATCTGTTTTATGTGGGCGACCGCACCCGGACCGGTCTGGCCTACCACAGCGAGCCTGACGCCGACAACGACTGGTCGCGCATTCGCCACGAAACCGCGCTGACGCCCGAGGCCATCGTGCGCCAGGCCGAAGCCGCCCATGCGCGCTACGGCTTCAACGACTTCAAGCTCAAGGGCGGTGTGCTGCGCGGCGAGGAAGAAATCGAGGCCGTCACCGCCCTGCACGAGCGCTTTCCCCAGGCGCGGGTCACGCTCGACCCGAACGGCGGCTGGCTGCTGAAAGACGCGATTCGCCTGATGAAGGACATGAAAAACGTTGTCGCCTACGCCGAAGACCCATGCGGCGCCGAGGACGGTTTTTCGGGCCGCGAGGTGATGGCCGAATTCCGCCGCGCCACCGGCCTGCCCACGGCCACCAACATGGTCGCCACCGACTGGCGTCAGCTGACGCATGCGCTTTCATTGCAATCGGTGGACATTCCGCTGGCCGACCCGCACTTCTGGACCATGGCCGGCTCGGTGCGCGTGGCGCAAACCTGCCGCGACTGGGGGCTGACCTGGGGCTCGCATTCGAACAACCATTTCGACGTGTCGCTGGCGATGTTCACCCATGTCGCGGCGGCCGCGCCGGGCCGCGTCACGGCCATCGACACGCACTGGATCTGGCAGGACGGCCAGGGCCTGACGAAAGAGCCGCTGCAGATCGTGGACGGCCTGGTGCAGGTGCCGAAGAAGCCCGGCCTGGGCGTCGAACTGGACATGGCCAAGGTCGAAAAAGCCCATCAGCTGTACAAGCAGCATGGCCTGGGTTCACGCGACGACGCCGCCGCCATGCAAAGCCTGATTCCCAACTGGACCTTCAACCCGAAACGTCCGGCGCTTGACCGATAAGCACGCGTGCTTGCAGCCAGATCGCCCGCCATGTCCACCACCGCGCACAAGGGCAATTTGCAGCTAATTGCTACATTATTCATAGCTGCTTGCGCATACTGTACCTGCGCAAGCAGCCTGTTTGGTACTGAAACTGTTACAGCGAAATAAAACCCCTGCGCCTCAGCCAAAAGCGCAGTGGCCGCCTTGCGCCATGAACGCTATTCAGGGTCATCCAGTCGTTCACCACCGCCGGTCCTCCGGTTGACGGCACCAAGGCAAAAAGCTACATTAATTACTAACCAACCAGTCAGTAATATAGAAGGCCCCCTCCCTTGTCTACCGACACCTTCCCCGCCCCGGGTGCCAAACGCGAGCGCCGCAAAGAGGCCCGGCCCGGCGAACTGCTTGATGCCGCGCTGGACCTGTTTGTTGAAAAAGGCTTTGCCGCCACCCGGGTGGAAGAAGTCGCAGCGCGTGCCGGTGTGTCCAAAGGCACGCTGTTTCTTTACTTTCCCAGCAAGGACGAGCTCTTCAAGGCGGTGGTTCGCGAAAGCATTTCGGGTCGGCTGGTCGAGTGGAACAGCGACTTTGAAGCCTTCAATGGCAGCAGCCGCGACATGCTGGATTACTGCATGAACAGCTGGTGGGAGCGGGTCGGCGCGACCAAGGCCTCGGGCCTGACCAAGCTGATGATGAGCGAGGCGGCCAACTTTCCGGACATTGCGGCTTTTTACCAGCAGGAAGTCGTCGAGCCCGGCCATTCATTGATCCGCCGCATCCTGCAGCGCGGCATCGACCGGGGCGAATTCCGCAGCATGGACCTGGACTACGCGGTGTACAGCGTGGTCGCGCCGATGGTCTTCATGATCCTGTCGCAGCATTCCAAGGGCGTGTGCATGCCCAACGATTGCCCGCTCGATCCCCAAAAATACATCGCTGCGCAATTAAGTGTTCTCCTGGACGGCATGCGCGCCATGCCAGGCGATCCACAGCCTTGACCCATGAAGCGCACCACGCCGTGGGCGCCGGCCCTTGCCTGCATCAAGACCCGCATTTCCAGCGAACTGCATGGCCTCACGGCGCGCAAAGTCGGTGTCCGCCAAGGCGAGTGGGACAATCCGGCACAGGAATTCAATCGCAGATGCCAGAGAAAACCGTCGCCGGCAGCAAAAGCCCCGACGCGCAATCCGCGTCAGGTTGGTGAGGCGCACGCCGTCTAAAATCAACGGCTGCGCTGCCTGCCCTCTTCTTTTCAATACCACTGCCCCACCACCCATCTGCCATGAACTACGAACAAGCCCGCTTCAACATGATCGAGCAGCAAATCCGCCCCTGGGAAGTGCTGGACAGCCAGGTCCTGGCCCTGCTCGCCCTGGTCCGGCGCGAGGACTTTGTGCCGCCGGCCTGCAGGGCGCTGGCTTTCGTCGACATGGAAATTCCGCTGCCGCCACAAAACAACCCCGGCCAGTGCATGCTCGCGCCCAAGGTCGAAGCCCGGCTGCTGCAGGACCTGTCGGTGCAAAAGCATGAAAAAGTGCTGGAGATCGGCACCGGCTCCGGCTACATGACCGCGCTGCTCGCCCACCGCGCCCAGCAGGTCATCACGCTGGAAATCGAGCCCTCTCTGGTCGAAACCGCACGCCGCAACCTGCAAAAGGCCGGCATCTACAACGCCGAGGTGCGCCTGGCCGATGGTGCCGCCAACCTGGCCGAGGCGGTGTCCGACAACGGCCCTTTGCGTGGCCCGTTCGACGTGATCGTGCTCAGTGGCTCGGTCGCCGAAGTGCCACCGGCATTGCTCGATTTGCTCAAGGTCGGCGGCCGGCTGAGCGCCATCGTCGGTTATGAGCCGATGATGCGCGCCACACTCATCACCCGCGTCAGCAAGGAATCGTTTCGCACCATCCAGGCCTGGGACACCGTCGCGCCCCGGCTGCTCAATTTCCCCGAGCCGTCGACCTTCACGTTCTGACCGACTGAATCAACCGCAAGGCCAGCCGAATGATTTCTCAACTCCATCCCTCCGACTTTGCTGCCTGGCGCGACCGTGTCGCTGCTGACCTGGCGCCCACCGTTCTGCCGGTGGTGCTGGATGTGCGCGAACCCTGGGAAGTGCAAACCGCTTCGGTGCGGGAAGATGGCTTCAGCCTGATGGCGCTGCCCATGCGCGAGGTTCCGGCCCGCCTGGCCGAATTGAAGGACAGGCGCGGCACCGGCCAGCCCCTCGCCTGCCGGTGCCACCACGGCATGCGCAGCCTGCAGGTGGCCAATGCC
>JBBSRS010000380.1:0-3304 GCA_038242795.1 Burkholderiales bacterium | reverse complement strand
CCCCAGCGGATCGACCACGCCAGCTTGTCCACTTCTTCCTCAATGCTCGACGTAACCGCCGAGTTGCCGATGTTGGCATTGACCTTGATCAGGAAGTTGCGGCCGATGATCATCGGCTCGGTTTCGGGGGGGTTGATGTTGTTCGGAATCACGGCCCGGCCGCGTGCCACGTCGTCGCGCACAAACTCGGGCGTGATGTCTTTTGGAATCGACGCGCCGAACGAATGGCCGGTCTTGGGCACGCGCTCGGTCGCCAGCCGCTTGGCCAGTTGCGCGCGCACCAGATTCTCACGGATGGCGATGTATTCCATCTCGGGCGTGATGATGCCTTTGCGCGCGTAATGCATTTGCGACACATTGGCGCCCGCTTTGGCGCGCCTCGGCAAGGGTGCGTCGTTCATGCGCAGCGCTTTGAGCGCCGGGTCGTTCAGGCGTTCGCGGCCGTAGGCGCTGGTGATGCCGGGCAGGGTGTCGGTGTCGCCACGCTCGTCAATCCAGGCGGCGCGCAGGGCGCTCAAGCCGCGCGTGATGTCGATGTCGGCGGCCGGGTCGGTGTAGATGCCGGACGAGTCAAACAGGCGCAGCGGCGGATTGGCTTCGCGGCGGGTGTCAACGCCTTCGGCGACCAGCGTGTCGGTCAATGTGACTTCGCGAAACGGCACGCGAATGTCAGGCCGCGAGCCTTCGATGTAAATTTTGCGGGAACCGGGAAAAGGGGTGCGCGTGATGCGGCTGGTCAGGTCCGCTGCGTTGACGGAAAGGGGGTTCTTGGCCATGGCTGTCTCCAGAAGGTAGTGGGTGCCTGCCTGGGGAGCCGGAGATGTTGCCGTGACACCACCGCGTGAAGCGGTGAAAAAAACGGACTGCCGGAGCCAAAGTGCCTTGTTTCCTACGCGGGGATGATCCCGATCAGGTTCAGCGGGTCTCGCACAATTGCGATCTCAGCCTCGGATGTAAACATCCTGGGCACCCCGACAAGCTGCGGCGATTGTAAGCACGCCAGACGGCGGCTGGCAAGAGCCGATCCGTCAGCAGTTGTGCGCTTCAGGCGAACCGGCTGGGCTGGCCGACCAGCTTTTTGGCCAGCTCGTCGAGCAGCCTGGTGTTGGCATGCGCCGCTGGATAGACCGTGTTGAGCACACCGAATCCGCCCACGTTGGTCACCCGGAAGGCGATGCAGCCGGTGTCATGCTCGGGCGTCAGGGTGATGAAGGCGCGCGAGGCGGTCTGGTAGTCGAATTCATAGGCCAGCAGCTTGCCGCTGGCGGCATCGCGCAGGTCCTTGCGTTCATGCTGGATCTGGCCGACCGACAGGCGGTTGGCCACGCGTTCCAGGTCGGGCGGAAAGTTGACGCTGACGGTATGGGTCGCCACCAGTCCGGTGGCAGGCAGCAAGTCCCAGCCGACGCCGATGTAGTCGAAAACTTCCGCGTTGCGCAACATCTTGCGGCGTGCATCGCAGCGGAAATTGCGCTGCGCCAAGGCCGGAAACGGCGACCTGCCGTCCAGGCTGTAGGCGCCGGCCGCAGCGGGCTGGATGACGTTGAGCTGGGCGCACACATCCTGCAGATAGGCCAGTGCCGTCCGGCAGGCCTGCTCGCAGGCCTCGGTGCCCGCCATGAGGTCACGCTGCGCGCCGAGTTCCAGGCCTTGCAGCGCATTGGCACGGCTTTTCAGCTCTGATAAAAAACTCATGGCGTGGCGGATTCCTGTTTCATCTTGAAACCAAAAGCATAGCGCAGTCGGATGGGCTGGGCGGTTGCACCAACTGCGCGCAGACTGAAAAAAGTTATTGGCCGAAGCATGGCTTTCATCCAACTTTACAAACCATCACAACGGGTCCATGGCGGCGATACACAGGCAGACCACACTTGCATCCAACCTGTTGCCAATTCCTGGCGCCAGACCTTTTGACTTCAAGGAAGCTTCCATGAAATTCGCACTCAAATCACTGAACGGCCTGATCCTTTCCGGCCTGCTGGCCACCACGGGCGCGGCCATGGCGCAGGGCACCGACGCGGCGCCGGCAGCGCTGAAACCCGCCACGTCGGCATCCGCCGCGCACAATGCCAGGCCGCAGCGCGGCGAGCACAGGATGGGCCGTTACGACCCCGCCAAAAGGCAGGCCCGGATGGCAAGGTACCAGGCTGAACTGAAAGCCAAACTGAACATCACCCCTGCCCAGGAAGGCGCCTGGACCACCTTCACCGCTTCGATGCAGCCACCGGCCCGCATGGTGGGCGGCGAACGACCCATGGCCGCACAGCGCGCCGAACTGGACAGGCTGACCACGCCAGAGCGCATCGACAGGATGAATGCCCTTCGTACCCAGCGCATGAACGAAATGAATACCGAGATGGACAAACGCAGCGACGCCACCAAAGCGTTTTACGCCGCCCTGAGCCCGGAGCAGCAAAAAACCTTTGATGCCGAGCACCGCAAAATGGGCGGGCATCGCGGCAGCGGCCATCACGGAAACGGCATGTATTCCAGAGGCTGAAGCTTTGGATTTTGAAGGCTCGAAAAAAAAACCTGCACCGGCTGCGTTTCGCAGCCGGTGCAGGTTTTTTTGCAACCGCGGTGTTTGCTATTTTTTAGATGGCCAGCCGCGCTTGGCAGGATTGCGCAAAAGACCTGTTTAGTGCTTGTTTGGCAAAATATCCAGGTATTGCCAGCTTGAACAGGTCAGCGGTTTTTAACCAAAGACAGGCCACCGATTTGCGTTGTCGGTGGCCCAACGAAATAGAGCGGCATGCCACGTTGGCAGACCGCCCATCGCCTCGTTAACTCAGCGTGTTTTGCCAGCGCCCGGACCCGAAGCATCTGGCGAACCCTGGACACCCGAACCCGTCATGGCCGAGCCGCTGCCGGTGGAGCCAGAACTGTTCATGCTTCCTGCTGCAGCCTTCTTGCTGTTGGCTGCGCTGGTCGCAGAACCGGAGTCGTCAGGCGAAGTGCCAGCAGGCTTTTTCATGGCCGCCTTGTTGCCCGAATGGTTCATGTTCTTGCTGGTGCCCATAGACTTCTTGTCCTTGGCCATGCCGGTCGCCGAGCCGGAATCTTCTGGTGAACCATTTGGGCTCTTGGCTTTCGATGTGGTCATGGCTTTGCCTGATCCTGCTGCACCTTTTTTGTCCATGCCTGCGGCGGGACCGGAAGCATCTGGCGAACCCTGAACGCCCGAGCCCGTCATGGCAGAACCGCTGGCGCCCATGGTGCCGGATGAGGTCGTGCCTTTGTCCATGCCCATGGCGCCTTTGGGTGTCATGCCTGCGGCTGAGCCGGAGGCGTCTGGCGAACCCTT
>JBBSRS010000379.1:0-3313 GCA_038242795.1 Burkholderiales bacterium | reverse complement strand
TTCTTCATTTTCTTCATCGCCGCCACCTCGATCTGGCGAATGCGCTCGGCGCTGACCTTGTATTCGGCCGCCAGGTCGTGCAGCGTCATGCCGCCCGAACCGTCGTCGTTCACATTGAGCCAGCGCTCCTCGACAATGCGGCGGGCGCGCGGATCGAGTTCCTCCAGCGCAGTGCTCAGGCCACCGGTCATCAGGTCGTCACGCTCGCGCGATTCGATCAGCGCCGTGGGTTCCTGCGCACTGTCGGCGAGATAGGCGATCGGTCCAAAGGCATCTTCACCATCGTCGCTCGGACCCGGATCCAGCAGCACGTCGCCGCCAGACATGCGCTGCTCCATCTCAATGACTTCCTCGCGCTTGACATTGAGCGTCTGCGCCATCGAGTCGATCTGGCCCTCGGTGAGCGTGTCGCGGTGCGTGGCCACATTGGCATCGTCCTTGTAGCTTTGCTTCATCGAGCGCAGGTTAAAGAACAGCTTGCGCTGGGCCTTGGTGGTGGCCACCTTGACCATGCGCCAGTTCTTCAGGATGTACTCGTGGATCTCGGCCTTGATCCAGTGCATGGCATAGCTCACCAGGCGCACGTTCTGGTCAGGGTCAAAGCGCTTGACCGCCTTCATCAGGCCGATGTTGCCTTCCTGGATGAGGTCGCCGTGGGGCAGGCCGTAACCCAGGTACTTGCGGGAAATCGACACCACCAGCCTCAGGTGCGACAGCACCAGCTTGCCAGCCGAATCAAGGTCGTTGTTTTCCTTGAGATTCCTTGAAAACTCCTGTTCCTGCTCCAACGTCAGCATGGGCAGGCGATTGACTGCGGAAATATAGGCATCGATATTGCCCAGCGGAGGCACCATCGACCAGGGATTCAGCGCCGCCACAGCGTTGGCGGACACAGCCGGTGCAACCGCAGCAGACATCATCGACTTGGGGGAAAGGGCATAAGACATTTCAATACTCCTTTTCACTAATGCTAAATGTTAGCACTCCACTACAGAGAGTGCCAGACAACCTGTTTAATGGGTCCGATAGCCAAACACTAATTGGTGTTAACCCTGGCTGTCAGACAAATGTTGGACCCATTGGTTCAGCCGATTAGGTTTCGGTCTTGTAAAGCTGCAATGCTTCTGCTTTGGGAACAAGAGTCCAGCGAGCCATGGCGGGGTCATCGGCTTGAAATAACAGTGAAAAGTGCTTTTTGCGCAACATGCGCGTGCATTGACAGCTATCTAAAACAGAGCAAAAGAATTGGGCGACAGCCCGCAAGGCTGGTTTTCAGGGCGCGCGGCGCTCGTCGTGCAGCTCGCGTGCCTCGACATCGATGACCTGGCCTGCGGTGGCTTTGGCCGAAGGCTGACGCGGCGCCCCGCTGGTCCACATGCCTGACTGCGAAAATTTCTGGAAATGCGCGAAGGCCGCCAGGGGCGCAGACTTGCGGCCGGTGATCAATGACTTGAGCAGGCTCAAGGCAAACACCGTCAGGGCCACAAACAGCAGCCCGACGGCCACCACGGCCGCAGACATGACAAAAACCAATTTCAAAACAAAACGAAAAATCTGACTCAGAGGGTTGTTCACTCAGGCAATCCTTTAAAAAGCGCAGATGGCGACGATCTGGCGGTTTTCAATGCCTGCCAGCGTTTTTGGACAGGCCTGACAGGGCGCATCAGCCGAGGAGGGCCTGGGCAAACTCGCGGGCGTTGAAGGTTTCCAGGTCTTCGAGCTTTTCGCCGACGCCAATGAAATACACCGCCACCGGCCGCACGCCTGGCGACGTCCTGGCGCGTTCGCGCGCCCACAGCGCGATGGCCGCCAGCACGCCGCCCTTGGCGGTACCGTCGAGCTTGGTGACGATCAGGCCGGTCAGTTGCAGCGTGTCGTCGAAGGCCTTGACCTGCGCCAGTGCGTTCTGGCCGGTGTTGCCGTCAATCACCAGCAGCACTTCGTGGGGCGCGGTGGCATCGGCCTTTTGCACCACGCGCTTGATCTTGCGCAGCTCTTCCATCAGGTGCAGCTGTGTCGGCAGCCGGCCGGCGGTGTCGACCAGCACCACATCCTTGCCGCGGGCCTTGCCGGCCGTGACCGCGTCAAAGCTGACCGCCGCCGGGTCGCCGTTTTCCTGGCTGACGATCTCCACCGTGTTGCGGTCGGCCCAGACGCTGAGTTGTTCACGCGCGGCGGCGCGAAAGGTGTCGGCCGCCGCCAGCAGGACCGACGCGCCTTCGTTGGCCAGGTGGCGCGTAAGCTTGCCGATCGAGGTGGTCTTGCCGGCACCGTTGACGCCGGTCACCATGATGACGGTGGGCGTGAATTCGCCAATCACCAGCGGCCGCTCCAGCGGCTTGAGCAGCACGGTGATGGATTCGATCAGCGCGTTTCTGACCGCCACCGGATGCGTCATGCCGCCTTCCTTGACGCGGCGCCTGACGTCAGCCAGCAAATGTTCTGTGGCGCTCACCCCGGTGTCCGCCATCAGCAGCGCGGTTTCCAGGTCTTCGTAGAGTTGCTCGTCGATCTGGCTGCCGGTGAAGACCGTCGAGATGCTGGAGCCGGTCTTGCGCAGGCCCTGCTGCAGCTTGCTGAACCAGCGCTGGCGCTCGGGCGCCACGGCCAATGCCAGCGCCTGTGGAATGTCGATGGGCGTGACCAGCGCGCTGCCAATCATCGAGCCGCCGTTGCCGGCAGGCCACTTGGCCGGTGCGGGTGCTGACGCCGGTGCTGAAGGCGCGGGTGGTGTGCTGGCAGCGGCAGAAGCCTTGTCCGGTTCGGGTTGCGCCAACTGCGCGGGCAGCTCGGCAGGCGGGGTCGGCGGGGTGGGACGTAATTTTTTTTTGAAGAAACTGAACATTGGTTGATCTTGTAGAGTCCACCATTCTATGAAACACCTCAAGCAAATGGGCGTGAAGCCTCCACTATTGTTTTCAATGCGCCCGGCGAGCGGTTTTTCAAAGCTGCTGCTGTCGGCTGCGCTGACCGCCGGCCTGAGCCAGGCGGCCTTTGCACAGGCGCCTGCGCCGGTCGAGCAGTTCACGCTGGCCAACGGTTTGACGGTCATCGTCAAGCCCGACCACCGGGCGCCCACCGTGGCCCACATGCTCTGGCTGCGGGTGGGTTCGATGGACGAGGTCGATGGCACGTCGGGCGTGGCCCATGTGCTGGAACACATGATGTTCAAGGGCACGCCCAAGGTTAAGGCGGGCGAGTTCTCCCGGCGCGTGGCAGCGCTTGGCGGCCAGGAAAATGCCTTCACCGGGCGCGACAACACCGGTTACTACCAGCAGATTCCGGCCAATCGGCTTGAAGACGTGATGCGGCT
>JBBSRS010000378.1:0-3315 GCA_038242795.1 Burkholderiales bacterium | reverse complement strand
CGCGCGAGAACTTCCGCATTGCGCACGACATCAGCGCCTACAGCTTTCCGGCCATGACCAAGGCGGCCCTGCCCTACCTGAATCCGAAATCAGCCGTGTTGACGCTGACTTACCTGGGCGCAGACCGCATCATTCCGCACTACAACACCATGGGCCTGGCCAAAGCCAGCCTGGAAGCATCGGTGCGCTACCTGGCCGAATCGCTCGGCCCCCGGGACATGCGCGTCAACGGCTTGAGCGCCGGCCCCATCAAGACCCTGGCCGCCAGCGGCATCAAGGACTTTGGCAAGCTGCTGGGCATGGTGGCAGCTGCTTCGCCGCTGCGCCGCAATGTCACGATCGACGATGTAGGCAATGTCGCCGCGTTCCTGCTGAGCGATCTGGCATCAGGCATGACCGCCGAGATCACCTATGTAGACTGCGGCTTCAATGCGACGGCCGGCGCCAGCCGCGACAGCGAATCGGTGTCCTGAATTGATATGAAATAGGCCTTTTTCGCACGTCCATCCTGCGTTTAAAGCTATTCAAAACATAGCATTTATTAGACTGTTCATGATGCAGCGGCGTTTTCTTTTGACCCTGGTCAGTCTGGCCCTTGCAGCATCGCTGCTGCCCGCGTCGGCAGCGCCTGTCCTGTCCACCCCGGTTTCAGTGACGCATTCACCGGCACCGTCTTTGATGCTGGCCAATGTGTACCGCGACAGCACTGTTCTGGCCGATTACTGGGTCAGTGAAAAATACGACGGCGTGCGCGGCTACTGGGACGGCCAGGCCCTGTGGACACGGGGTGGCGAACGTGTGGCGGCCCCTGCCTGGTTCACAGCTGGCTGGCCGAAAGAGCCCATGGATGGCGAACTCTGGGCAGGGCACGGGCAATTCGCCAGGGCCGTTTCCACCGTGCGCCAGCAAACGCCTTCCGATGCCGCATGGCACGCCATGCGTTTCATGGTGTTCGATTTGCCAGTACACGGCGGCACCTTCACCCAGCGGATTCCGGCACTGCATGGCGTCGTCAGCCGGATCGACCAGATCTGGGTGCAGGCGGTCACGCAGTCCAAGGTGGGCAGCCCACGGGCGCTGCGTACGATGCTGGACAAAACGGTCAAAAATGGCGGCGAAGGCTTGATGCTGCACCGCGGCGCCTCGCTTTATAGGGGAATGCGCAGCGACGACCTGCTCAAACTCAAGACCCACGACGACAGCGAAGCACGCGTCGTGGCCTACCTTCCCGGCCAGGGCAAGCATGCCGGCCGACTGGGCGCCTTGCTGGTGGAAATTCCGGCGGCTGGCGACAAGCCCGCGCAACGCTTCAAGCTGGGCACCGGTTTCAGCGATGCCCAGCGGCAAAATCCGCCCGCCATCGGCGCACGCGTCACCTACCGCTTCCGGGGACTCAATGACAGCGGCATTCCACGCTTTGCCAGCTTCATGCGGGTGCGCGAAGATTAAGGAAAACCAGCACGCAAGAAAAAGGCCGGTGTCATCGCTGGACCGGCCTTTTATCCAGACCCGCGCCGATGGCGGGCCACGCCGAACTACAGCTTGACGCAGTCGGCGTAGTAGCGGACCTTGCCCTTGGCGTCGGTCTGCTCGACCAGGCCATGGATATCGGTTTCGAAACCGGGGCACTGCGCATTGAACTCTCGCGAAAACTTCAGGTAGTCAACGATTTTCTTGTTGAACACCTCGCCTGGAATCAACAGCGGAATGCCCGGCGGGTAAGGGGTTACCAAACCAACCGTAATGCGACCTTCCAGGTGGTCGATTTCCACCCGATCAGTCGTGCGATGGGCAATGTGCGCAAAGGCATCGCTCGGCTTCATGGCCGGGGCAAGGTCGCTCAGGTAGACATCCGTCGTCAGGCGGGCAATGTCATATTTTGCATACAGGGTGTGGATATGCTGGCACAGGTCGGCCAGCCCCATGCGCTCGTACTTCGGAAACTTCTGGCAGAACTCGGGCAGGATGCGCCACATCGGCTGGTTCTTGTCGTAGTCGTCCTTGAACTGCTGCAACGCGGTCAGCAGCGTGTTCCAGCGGCCCTTGGTGATGCCGATGGTGAAGAGGATGAAGAAGCTGTAAAGCCCCGTCTTTTCCACGATCACCCCATGCTCTGCCAGAAACTTGGTCACGATGCTGGCCGGAATGCCGGTCTTGGAAAACTTGCCGTTCAGGTCCAGGCCGGGCGTGACAACCGTCGATTTGATCGGGTCCAGCATGTTGAAGCCGGTGGCCATCTGGCCAAAGCCGTGCCAGTTGTTGGCGCCGTTCTTGGCCGTCTTGGCACTGCGCGACTCGCCCTTGATGATCCAGTCCTTGGCCTCGCCAATGCCTTCTTCGACCAGCTTGTCCGGACCCCAGACCTTGAACCACCAGTCGCTGCCATATTCTTCGGCGATCTTGCGCATGGCGCGGCGAAAGTCCAGCGCCTCGGCAATGCTTTCCTCGACCAGCGCGGTGCCGCCCGGTGGCTCCATCATGGCAGCCGCCACATCGCAGCTGGCGATGATGCTGTACTGCGGCGACGTCGAGGTGTGCATCAGGTAGGCCTCGTTGAAGAGGTGCCTGTCGAGCTTGACGTTTTGCGAGTCCTGCACCAGCACATGGCTGGCCTGGCTGATGCCGGCCAGCAGCTTGTGGATCGACTGGGTGGCGTACACCACGGCATTCTTCGGCCGGATGCGGTTCTTGCCCATCGAATGGTAGGTGCCATAGAACGGGTGGAACGCGGCGTGCGGCAACCAGGCTTCGTCAAAATGCAGGTTGTCGATGTAGCCGTCGAGCATGCTCTTGATGGTCTCTGTGTTGTACAGCACGCCGTCATAGGTCGATTGCGTCAGCGTCAGCACGCGCGGCTTGACGGTTTCCGCGTCCACGCCCTTGAGCAAGGGGTTGGCCGCGATCTTGGCGCGAATGGCGTCGGGCTCGAATTCGCTCTGCGGGATCGGGCCGATGATGCCGAAATGGTTGCGCGTCGGCTTCAAAAACACAGGGATGGACCCCGTCATGATGATGGCGTGCAGGATCGACTTGTGGCAGTTGCGGTCGACCACCACCACATCGCCCGGGGCCACGGTGTGGTGCCACACCATCTTGTTGGACGTCGAGGTGCCATTGGTCACGAAAAAGCAATGGTCGGCATTGAAGATGCGCGCCGCATTGCGCTCGCTGGCCCCGATGGCGCCGTTGTGGTCCAGCAGCTGGCCGAGCTCTTCCACCGCATTGCAAACGTCCGAGCGCAGCATGTTTTCGCCGTAGAACTGGTGGTACATCTGGCCCACGGGGCTTTTCAGGAAAGCCACACCGCCAGAGTGG
>JBBSRS010000377.1:0-3324 GCA_038242795.1 Burkholderiales bacterium | reverse complement strand
GGTGCGGTTCACCCAGACCGTCTGCATACCGCAATCAAGCGCCGCCAGCACATCGAGCGCGGCGTCGTCGCCCACATGCAGCACCTCGTGTGCCTGCAGCCCGACAGCGTTGGCCGCCGCATGAAAAATGCGCGGATCGGGCTTGCCGACGCCGAACTGCTGGGCGCTCAGGCTGGCCTTGAAATAAGCGCCGATGCCGATGCGGTGAACGTCGGCGTTGCCGTTGGACAGCGCCACCAGCGGCATGCGCCGCGACAAAAATTGCAGCGCCGGCAGCGCGTCGTCAAACAGCATGACCCGTTGGCGCGCGGCAAAAAAGACCTCGAACGCCGCTTCGGCCAGACCCGGGTCGTTGCCGCTGCGGCTCAGTGCCAGCCGGATCGACCGGAGGCGCAAGGTGCTCAGGTCGTGCCGCAGTTCGGGATACAGGCCGTTGACCTGCTCGCGAATCTCCTGGCGTACCGCCGGCTGGGCCAGCAGCGCCGCCGTCTGCGGGGCATGGCGGACCAGCCAGTCATCCAGCGCGAGTTCGGCTTTTTTGATGGTCGGCCAGACGGGCCAGAGCGTGTCGTCCAGGTCTAGGGTGATGGCTTTGATGGGGGTCAGGTCAAGCATGGCTTAGGCGAGAATACCGCATGTCATTTGCAACCGAGCCCCCGTATGCCCACGGCGCACCGCCCAAGGCGTTAGCCACCACCGCCATATTGCTGTGCAACCTGGGCACGCCTGACGCGCCCACCGCGCCGGCATTGCGCCGCTATCTGGGCGAATTTTTAAGCGATTCTCGCGTGGTCGAGATTCCCAAACCCATCTGGATGCTGATCCTGCACGGCATCATCCTGCGCACCCGGCCCAAAAAATCGGCCGCCAAATATGCCAGCGTCTGGCTGCCGGAAGGCTCGCCGCTGAAGGTCTGGACTGAAAAACAGGCGGTGATGCTGCGCGGCTATCTGGGCCAGCGTGGCCATCCGGTCGAGGTACGTTATGCGATGCGCTACGGCAACCCGTCGATTGCCTCGCAGCTTGACCAGCTGAAGGCTGATGGCGTGACGCGCATCCTGATTTTGCCGGCGTATCCGCAGTACAGCGGCACCACCACGGCCAGCGTGTTCGACGCGGTCTACACCTGGGCGGCCAAGGTGCGGCGCATTCCCGAGTTCCGCTTCATCAACAACTACCATGACGATCCGGGTTACATCGACGCGCTGGCCGACCGCGTCCGCCAACACTGGAAACTGAATGGCCAGGCCGAAAAATTGGTCATGAGTTTTCATGGCGTGCCCGAACGCACCCTGGCGCTGGGCGACACCTACCACTGCGAATGCCACAAGACCGCGCGCCTGCTGGCTGAAAATCTTGGCTTGGCCAAAGACCGCTACCAGCTGACCTTCCAGTCGCGCTTTGGCAAGGCCAAATGGCTGGAGCCCTACACCGAGCCGACGCTGATCAAGCTGGCGCAGGGCGGGCTGAAAAGCGTTGACCTGGTCTGCCCCGGCTTCACCGGCGACTGCCTGGAAACGCTGGAAGAAATCTCGATGGAAGCGCGCCATGCCTTTCTGGAAGCGGGCGGCCAGGCCTTCCACTACATCGACTGCCTGAACGACAGCCCCCGGTGGCTGGCCGCCCTCAGCGACATTGCCATCCGGCACATGGGCGGCTGGGACACGACGGGCCTGCCGGACCCCAAGGCCTTGTCCGATTCACGCGCCCGGGCGCTGGCGCTCGGGGCCAAACAATAGCAACAGCCAGATCCGGCAGCAGCCTGTTGCCCACGGCGCGCCGCCCCCGCTATTTCAGCAGCTTGCCGGTGCTGCCCACCACCGTCACCTCGACAAAACGTGAACCCAACCGGTTGGTTGGCGAATACCCGACCGTGATGCCGCCGGTGTCGTAGCTGTTCATCGACTCGAGCGCCTTCACCACCTTGGCGCGTGTCGGGTTGGGACCGGCGCGACGCAAGGCCTCGACCAGCACCTTGGCGCCGACAAACTCCTCAAAACTGGTGTAGTTGACGACTTCGGCGGGCGCGTACTTTTTCAGCAGTTCCTGGTACTGGCGCACCACCGGCAAGCTGGTGCCGAAAGGATAGGGAACGACCTGGCTGATGCCCAGGCCATGGACATTCTTCAGCCCGGCCAGCTTGACCAGCTCGGCCGGATCGACCACCGAAATGTTGTAGAGCTGGGCGCCGCCGCCGCTTTCCCGGTACTGCTTCACAAAAGCGGCCGATGGCTTGTTGACGGAAATCATGATGACGGCCTGCGCGTCAGAGGCCTTGATCTGCCTGACCGCCTCTTCCACCTTGTCGGTGTTGCGCTCGTAACCTGCCGCAGCGGCCATCTTCAGCCCGCGCTTGGTCAGTGCGTTCTCGACGCCCTGCAGGCCGGCCTTGCCAAACCCGTCGTCCTGGTACATCACGGCGATCCGTTTCATGCCCAGCGTGGTGACCTGCTGCACCATGTGCTCGGCTTCGGCGGCATAGCCGACACGCACATGGAATATCCACGGATTGAACGGGTTGCGCAGCGACTCACCGCCGGTATAGGGCGCCACCAGCGCCGCGCCGCCGACGTCCAGCACGCCGTCGGTCAGCAGCTGCGTCACGTTGGCCGTTCCGGCAAAGCCGAAGAGCGCCACCACCTCGGGACGGGCCAGCATCTCGCGCGTCAGCCGGACAGTGTCGGCCACCTTGTAGCCATCGTCCACCACATCCTGGCGGATCAGCGCGCCATGCACGCCGCCCTGCGCATTGATGTGGTCAAAATAGATTTTTCCGCCGACCACCATCTGCTTGCCGGTGCTGGCCAGAACGCCCGACAGCGGGGCTACCTGGCCGATCACCAGTTCGGCGGCGTTGGCCAGGCTGACCGTGCCGCAAAGCGCCATCGCGGCCAGGGCAAACCGGCCCCAGCAAATGAGTGTTTTTTTCATGACTGATTCCATTAAAAAGATTGGAGATGGGGCAGCACTCGGCCACCCCGCCGCTGCGGCAGGGCGTGCCGATTGGCAAGGGTTCACTGCCTGCGGGTGCAGGCACGAAATGGACAAAGGCGCGACAACGCCGGAAGCGGCAGACGCAACCCATCCGCTCAGGACGGGCGCACCTAAAGGCTCAGGGGCAGGTGCCGATCACGTAGTAATTGGTGCCTGTCAGCTTCAGTGTCCGGCTGGTGTAGATGTTCCACAAGCCCATGTTCTGGGCCGAGCCGTTGGCATAGGTGTAGCCGCCCAACACATAGGCGCGTCCTGCCATGGTGTGCGCGTAGTTGGACGCGGTGGTGCAGGTCGCCGCAGGCGGCGGCGTTCCGGTGGTGGTCCCGGCGG
>JBBSRS010000376.1:0-3325 GCA_038242795.1 Burkholderiales bacterium | reverse complement strand
GACTGGCGCCCGCTCCTCCCTGGAGAGGGTTGGGGCAAGCGCGGCAATTGACCCGCGCGCCGCCTTCATCGTCAGCGACATCCTGGCCGACCCGCTGGCGCGCGCCCGCACCTTCGGCACCGACTCCATCCTGGCGACGCGTTTTTGGTCGGCGGTGAAAACCGGCACCAGCAAGGACATGCGCGACAACTGGGCACTGGGCTACTCCAGCCGCTACACCGTGGGCGTGTGGGTCGGCAATGCCAGCGGCGCGCCGATGTGGGATGTCAGCGGCACCAGCGGCGCGGCGCCGGTCTGGGCCGCGCTGATGAACCATCTTCATCAACACGAACCCAGCCGCGCGCCGACGCCGCCGCCGGGCGTCATTCAAGCGCGCATCGCGTTCGGCGAGCAGCTGGAAGCGGCGCGCAGCGAATGGTTCATCCAGGGCACGGAGCAAGCCGTGTTTGCTACGAATTCAACAGCTGCTGGGGCTTATCCACCCAGCGCCAACAGCCTGAAAGGCTTGAGAAATGCTGCCCGGATGCCGGCCATCCCGGCACGCATCACTGCCCCGGCGCCGGGCACCATCCTGGCGCTGGACCCGGACATTGCGCCCCGGCACCAGCGCCTGACCTTCAGCGCCGAAGGGCACGGCCTGCGCTGGCGCATGGATGGCAAGGAATTGGGGCGCGGCAACGAAGTGCGCTGGCTGCCCTGGCCGGGCCGGCATGAGGTGCAATTGCTGGACGCCGATGGCCGCATTGCCGATGAAATCAGGCTCGAAGTGCGCGGCGCCGGCGTGCGCCCGAGCGGCAAGGCCGGGAGCGCCGCTCCGGCAGCCCGGACCGAATGACTTTGTTTGTCGAAGCCCGCAAGCCGCAGGCTTGTGGTCTTTCAAATGCCGCTGTCTGGGGGCGCGTTCGGTGCTGTAGCGTCATTCTTCCGGGGCAAGGCGGCCGTCCAGCCGCAGAAATCACAGCGATATCGCTTGACCGGACTGATCAGGCTGGCGATGCGGTCCCCCAGCTTTCGTTTGACACGGCTGGCAGGATCGCTGCACTGCGGGCAGATAATTTTCCCCTTGGGAACAAAGCCCGGCATATCGCTCATAGAAGTGTCTTGAATATCGAGGGCAACCCACTGTTCCCAGGAGATGCCGATGGCGTGAAGGTCAGTCATCACCTTCCAAGCGACCGCCACTTGACCTGTCGCGCCATCATTTAGGGTTAATGAAATTCATCAAATTTATTCACGGAAAAACAATTTTTTAGTAATATTTTGTAATTATTTTAGCATGCATCCACTGGCTTATGGATGTCCAAGTGACACAAGCCAGGCAGCGCGAATGTTTCGAAAAGTTCTGTTTTTTTAAGTTTTGGATGACAAAAAATTTGTCCAGACCAGAAACATGCGTGTGTTCTCTTCGTGGACCTTGCAGCTTGATGGATGCCTAGGTAATGGCCAACGAGTCACCTGACAATTGCCAGCCAGGTGCGGTTTTATGCCTGGACTGAAGTCTGTCTCGTGAGGGTTACAAGTAGGCCACCCGCGCCTGCCGCAGGTCGATCAGCCCCTGCACGTATTTCTCCAGTGCATCGTGACGCAGGCTGTGCATGCCGGCTCTGAGGGCTTCCTCGAAAATTTCGGTAGGTCGCGCATTTCGCTGGATCAGCAGCCGCATTGCCGGGCTGTTCAGCAAGATTTCATAAATGCCCATCCGGCCCTTGTAGCCTTTGCCGCTGCAACGCTCGCAACCCTGCGCCGTTTTAACCACAATTCCTTCGGGCGTCGCCACACCCGCAGCGGCCAGCAGGCGCTTGCTGCCCTCTTCCTCGCTCAGGGGGGATGCATCGACATACTCCTTGACCAATTCCGTAAATTGCCCTGGGGCCAGCGGCCCTTTTTTTGCGCAATGCGGACACAGCGAACGGACCAGCCGCTGCGCCACGATGCCGACCAGCGAATCGGCGAAATTCATTCCGTCCATGCCCAGGTCCAGCAGCCGCACCACGCTCTCGGAAGCGCTGTTGGTGTGCAGCGTGGACAGCACCAGGTGGCCGGTCAGCGACGCTTCAATGACGATCTTGGCGGTTTCGGTGTCGCGGATTTCACCGATCATGATGACGTCAGGATCGGCCCGCAAAAAGCCCCGCATGGCACTGGCAAAAGTCAGCCCTATCTTCGGGTTGACCTGCACCTGGCGCAGGCCGGGCTGGGTGATTTCTATCGGGTCCTCGGCGGTCCAGATTTTGCGTTCCTCGGTGTTGATCTCGGCCAGCATGGAATGCAGGGTGGTCGTCTTGCCCGAGCCGGTCGGCCCAGCCGCCAGAATCAGGCCAAAGGAACGCGCCGACATGCGCGCCACCGCTTCGGCATCACGTGGCTGCAGGCCCAGCTTGGCCAGCGGCACGGGCATTGAAGAAGCCAGCAGCCGCATCACCACATCCTCCATGCCGTCGTGCGTAGGCATGATGGACACCCGCAGTTCAAGCGCGTCTCCGCCAAAGTCTGCGAAATTGATTTTGCCGTCCTGGGGCCGGCGATGTTCGGCAATGTCAAGCCTGGCCATGACCTTGATACGCGACACCATGGCCGCGCGCAGCGTGGGCAAGAGCTTCTGGTACAGCTCCAGATCGCCGTCGCGGCGGATGCGGATCCGGGTGAATTCCTCGCCCGGATTGGTCTCGATATGGATATCGGAGGCATGCAGGGCCTGTGCGTCCATGATCATGCGCTTGACCATTCGCACCATGCTGGGCGAACCGCCGAGTTCTTCCAGCGCATCCCGCTCTTCCGGCGTCTGGCCCGACGCCATGGCCCGGACGGCCTCGGCCATCAGATGCTCCATGTCCTGATCATGAACCGTGACAGCGCCAGTGGCAAAGACAGGACGCTTCAAGGGCTTGCGTGCCAACTCGGGGGGTGCTTTCAGCATGCCGTGCTCAAGCGCCAGTTTGGGCGCCAGGGGGTCCATGTGTTCGAGTCGCGCCGCGATGGCGTCCCGATCAGCCCAGACCATGCGCACACTGCGACCGGTCAGGGTCCGCAGCCGGTTGTGCATCTTCTCGTCCGTTGGATACCAGTTCGCCATATACAGCGTTTCGCCGGTTTCTCCCAGAAACAGCAGGTCATGGGTGCGCATCTTGCGCAGCAAGTGCACATCAAACGCACGGTCTGGCAGCATGAAATTGGCGGCATCCACCTCCACAATGCCCGCGGTACGGGCCAGTGCACGGTGCAGGTCTTCAGTTGTCATCAGCAGGCGCTCCACCAGTTCAGGCGACCTGCTGCGCAGCAACTGCGGGTCTTCATCCATGAGCATTTCGATTTCGCGGGGATTGAG
>JBBSRS010000375.1:0-3330 GCA_038242795.1 Burkholderiales bacterium | reverse complement strand
GGCATTTTGAATGACGGCATGACCAGCATGGACGTGCTGCGGGCGACCTTTCCGGCCGGCACGCTGACCGGCGCGCCGAAAGTGCATGCGATGGAAATGATCGACCAGCTGGAGCCGACCAAGCGCGGCTTGTACGGCGGCGCCTGCGGCTACCTGAGTTACGCCGGCGACATGGACGTGGCGATTGCGATCCGCACCGGCATCATCAAGAATGGCATGCTGTATGTGCAGGCCGCCGCTGGTGTGGTGGCCGACTCGGTGCCCGAACTCGAATGGAAAGAAACCGAAGCCAAGGCGCGCGCGCTGTTGCGCGCCAGCGAGCTGGTGGAAGAAGGACTGGAGTAAGCCATGTCACGCATGAAACTTTTGATGGTCGACAACTACGACAGCTTCACCTACAACATCGTCCAGTATTTTGGCGAGCTGGGCGCCGAGGTCGAGGTGTTTCGCAACGACGAGATCACCGTGGCCGACATTGCCGCCAGACTCGACGCCGGGCAGCTCGACCGGCTGGTGGTCTCGCCCGGCCCGTGCTCGCCGGCCGAGGCAGGCATTTCGGTGGCGGCGATTCAATACTTTGCCGGCAAGCTGCCGATCCTGGGCGTCTGCCTGGGCCATCAGGCCATTGGCGCGGCGTTTGGCGGAAAAATCATTCGCGCGCAAGAATTGATGCATGGCAAGACCAGCGTCATCACGACGACGCAGCAGGGCGTGTTTGCGGGCCTGCCCGAACAGTTCACCGTGAACCGCTACCACTCGCTGGCGATTGAAAAATCGTCGTGCCCCGACGTGCTGGAAATCACCGCCTGGACCGACGACGGCGAAATCATGGGCGTGCGGCACAAGACGCTGCCCATCCAGGGCGTGCAGTTCCATCCGGAATCCATCCTGACCGAGCACGGCCACGCGATGCTGAAAAACTTCCTGGCGCAGCGAACATGATGATTGCTACTCGATCAATAGCTGCTTGTGCCCGTCCACCATGCGTAAAAGGCCAAAATGACTGAAAAAATGATTGATCTGCGCAGTGACACGGTCACGCAACCGACGCCGGCCATGCGCGACGCCATGCTGGCCGCCCCGTTGGGCGACGATGTGTTTGGCGGCGACCCGAGCGTCAACGCGCTGCAGGACAAAATCGCCGCGCTGCTGGGCTTCGAGGCCGCGCTGTTCGTGCCTACCGGCACGCAAAGCAACCTGTGCGCCATCCTGGCCCATTGCCAGCGCGGCGACGAATACATTGTCGGCCAGCAGGCGCATTGCTACCGCTGGGAGGGTGGCGGTGCGGCGGTGTTCGGCAGCGTGCAGCCGCAGCCGCTGGCCCACCAGCCGGACGGCACGCTGGCTTTGGATGAGATCGAAGCCGCCATCAAGCCTGACGACGCGCATTTCGCCCGCACACGGCTGCTGGCGCTGGAAAACACATTGGGCGGCAAGCTGATGCCGTTTGACTATCTGCAGCAGGCGACGCAATTGGCGAAAGACCGGGGTTTGATGCGGCATCTGGACGGTGCGCGGCTGTTCAATGCTGCCGTGGCGCAGGCGCTGCAAACCGGCAGCGATGCTTTCACCGAGGCGCGGCGCATCGCCCAGTGTTTTGACAGCGTGTCGGTGTGCTTCAGCAAGGGGCTGGCCGCGCCGGTCGGCTCGGCGCTGTGCGGTTCACGTGACTTTATTGCGCGCGCGCACCGCATTCGCAAAATGGCCGGCGGCGGCATGCGTCAGGCCGGCATGCTGGCGGCAGCGGCCTCGTACGCGCTGGACCACCATGTTGTGCGGCTGGCGCAGGACCATGCGCTGGCGCAGCGGCTGGCCGACGGGCTGGCGGGCATTGCCGGTTTGCAGGTTGAAGCGCCGCAGACCAATATCGTGTTCGTTGACCTGACAGGCGAGGCCAAGGCGCGGTCTGCTGATTTGCTCAAGCATCTGGCCGATAGCGGCATTCAGGCCACCGGCCTGTACCGCCTGCGGTTTGTCACGCACCTGGACGTCGATGCGGCGGGCGTAGACCAGGCGGTAGCGGCCATTCGCCAATTCTTCAAACCTTGACGGCCATCCACCTTCATTCCAAAAACACCCATGTCCAATCGCCCCAAAATTACCCCGCAAGAAGCGCTGCAGCGCACCATTGAACACCGCGAGATTTTTCATGACGAGATGCTGCACATCATGCGGCTGATCATGAGTGGCGAGATGTCGTCGGTGATGATGGCCGCATTGATCACCGGCCTGCGCGTGAAAAAGGAAACCATCGGCGAAATCACCGCCGCCGCGCAGGTGATGCGCGAGTTCTCGACCAAGGTGCATGTCGCCGACAAGGCGCACCTGGTCGACATCGTCGGCACCGGTGGCGACGGCTCGCACACCTTCAACATCTCGACCTGCGCCATGTTTGTCGCGGCCAGCGCCGGCGCCCGGGTCAGCAAGCACGGCGGGCGCAGCGTCAGCAGCAGCTCGGGCAGCGCCGATGTGGTGGAGTCGCTCGGCATCCGGCTCGATTTGTCGCCCGAGGCGATTGCCCGCTGCATCGAGCAGGTCGGTGTCGGCTTCATGTTTGCGCCGAACCACCATCCGGCCATGAAAAATGTTGCGCCGGTGCGCAAGGAACTCGGCATCCGCACGATCTTCAACATCCTGGGCCCGCTGACCAACCCGGCCAGCGCGCCGAATATTTTGATGGGCGTGTTCCACCCCGACCTGGTCGGCATCCAGGTCCGCGCGCTGCAGCGCCTGGGCGCCGAGCATGCGCTGGTGGTCTATGGCAAGGACGGCATGGACGAGGTCAGCCTGGGCGCGGCCACGGTGGTCGGCGAGCTGAAGGATGGGGAGATCATCGAATACGAAATCCACCCCGAAGACTTCGGCATGCCGATGGCCGGCAACCGCGCCCTGCGGGTTGAAACGCCCGGGCAGTCCAAGGCCATGCTGCTGGGGGTGCTCGACAACCAGCCGGGCGCGCCGCGCGACATCGTGATCCTGAATGCCGGCGCCGCACTGTATGCTGCCAACGTGGTCAATTCGATGAAGGCGGGCGTGGAGAAAGCCCGTACCGCTATCGAATCAGGAGCCGCGAAGGCTAAACTGGCGCAACTGGTCGCCTTCAGCCAGTCGGTTGGGGCCTGAGGCCATGTGGCGTGATCCCGGCACCTGGATTGCGCTCGGCGTGTCCCTGGTGTTCATCGTCGCGGGATTCGTCATGCACCGCGTTTTCCTGAAAATCCTCAAAACCGGCTCCGACGCGCCGTCCGTTTCACCCGCCGCGCAGGTCCAGCCACCGCCGACATCCCCATCACTGGAATCCCATGAGTGACATTTTGAACAAGATCAGTG
>JBBSRS010000374.1:0-3337 GCA_038242795.1 Burkholderiales bacterium | reverse complement strand
GATCTTCTTTTCAATTTCTTCAAGATCAGCACCTTCTTCGCCTTCCCCCAGTTCTTTCTGGATGGCCTTGACCTGCTCGTTCAGATAAAAATCGCGCTGGTTCTTTTCCATTTGCCGCTTGACGCGCCCACGGATCTTTTTGTCCACATTGAGAATGTCAACCTCGCGTTCAAGTTGCTCATACAGATTCTCAAGACGCACCTTGACATTGTCCAGATCCAGAATGACCTGCTTGGCATCCAGTTTGAGCGGCAAATGTGCAGCAATCGTGTCCGCCAGCCGTCCGGCGTCGTCGATGCTGGAGATGGATGTCAGAATCTCGGGTGGTATTTTTTTGTTCAGTTTGACGTAATGGTCGAACTGCTGCGTCACGGCGCGGCGCAAGGCCTCGATCTCGCTGCCTTTGTCACCCGCGACCACCACCACGGGCTCGACCGGCGACACATTGGCGGTGAAGTGCTGTTCGCCTTCCTCGATCTTGTTGACCCTGGCGCGCTGCTGCCCTTCAACCAGAACCTTCACCGTTCCGTCTGGCAACTTTAAAAGTTGCAAAATAGTGGCCACACAGCCCACCTCAAACATGTCATCGACGGACGGCTCGTCCTTGGCTGCAGTTTTCTGGGCGACCAGCATGATTCGGCGCTCAGACTCCATGGCCAGTTCCAGGGCCTTGATGCTCTTGGGCCGGCCCACAAACAGCGGAATCACCATATGCGGAAAAACGACAACGTCTCGCAACGGCAGCAAAGGCAGTTCAAGCGGAGTTGCAGGAAGAAAAGTTTGTGCAGACATATAAAACCCTAAACCTTCATAACAAGGCAAAACGCAACGTTCCCTTTCAGGGTCGGGCGAAATTGTAGTAACCGGAGGCAAGGGTTGCCGTGACAGGCACCTGCCTCGCCCGGTCCAGGACTCAGGCTTTCTTCGCGGCTTCGCGGTAGACCAGCAACGGCGGTTTGTTTTCCTCGATCGTTGCTTCATCAACGACCACCTTGTCAACATTGCTGGCGGTCGGCAAATCAAACATGGTGTCAATCAGGGACTGCTCGAGAATCGAACGCAGGCCGCGTGCACCGGTTTTTCGGGCAAGTGCTTTGCGGGCAATGGCCTTCAGGGCCGATGGCCTGATTTCCAGGTCCACGCCTTCCATGGCGAGCAACTTGCTGAATTGCTTGACCACGGCATTTTTAGGCTCTGTCAGTATCCGGACCAGCGCATCTTCGCTGAGTTCGGCCAGGGTGGCAATCACCGGCATCCGTCCGACCAGTTCGGGAATCAGGCCAAACTTGATCAGGTCTTCGGGTTCCACATCCTTGAAGGCCTCCGTCAGGCTGCGGGATTTTTTGCTTTTGACGGCGGCGCCAAAACCAATTCCCGAGGCCTCGGTGCGGCCCTCTATGACTTTTTCCAGTCCCGAAAAGGCACCACCGCAGATGAACAGAATATTGGTGGTATCCACCTGCAGAAAATCCTGATTCGGATGCTTGCGCCCGCCCTGTGGCGGCACGGAAGCCATCGTGCCTTCCATCAGCTTGAGCAGCGCCTGTTGCACGCCTTCGCCCGACACATCGCGGGTGATAGACGGGTTGTCGGATTTCCGCGAGATCTTGTCGATCTCGTCGATATAAACAATTCCCTGCTGGGCGCGGTCAACCTCGTAGTTGCAGCTTTGCAAAAGCTTTTGAATGATGTTCTCGACATCTTCGCCGACATAACCGGCTTCGGTCAGGGTGGTGGCATCGGCCATGACAAAAGGCACGTTCAGGGTTCGCGCCAGTGTCTGTGCCAGCAGTGTTTTGCCCGAACCCGTGGGCCCGATCAGCAAGATATTGCTCTTGGTCAGTTCAACATCGTCTTTTTTTGCCGTTTCTTTATGACGCAGACGCTTGTAATGGTTGTAGACAGCCACGGCCAGTGTGCGCTTGGCCGGTTCTTGGCCGATAACATAACCGTCCAGCGTTGCCTTGATCTCAGCGGGCGTTGGCAGGTCACTGCGCGTCTCGGTGACCTCGCTGCCCGCAGGCAATTCGTCGCGAATGATTTCATTGCACAGATCAATGCATTCATCACAGACAAAAACGGATGGGCCGGCAATCAGTTTCTTGACTTCATGCTGGCTTTTGCCACAAAAAGAGCAATACAACGTCTTTTCGCTGGAGGAGCCTTTTTTATCGGCCATTGTGGGGGCACCTTTAACGTGACATGGTGAAACTATGCGCTTCGCCAATGATAACCAATAAAAAAACGGCGTTTCTGTAACAGAAAAACGCCGTTGTTGCAGAGCAGTCTTACGCTCTACAGGACAAATCAGGGCCGTTTGGAGATCACCTGGTCCACCACGCCATAGGCTTGGGCTTCGTCGGCAAACATGAAATAGTCACGCTCGGTGTCGCGCTCGATTTTTTCAACCGTCTGGCCGGTGTTGTTCGCCAAAATGCGGTTCAACTGGTCGCGGGTCTTCAGGATGTCACGGGCATGAATTTCAATGTCCGACGCCTGGCCCTGCGCACCACCTGAAGGCTGGTGAATCATCACACGCGAGTTGGGCAGTGAAAAGCGCTTGCCCTTGGTGCCGGCCGACAGCAGGAATGCCCCCATGCTGGCCGCCATGCCCACGCACAGCGTCGACACATCAGGCTTGATGAACTGCATCGTGTCGTAAATCGCCATGCCAGCGGTCACCGAACCGCCGGGCGAGTTGATGTAGAAGGAAATGTCCTTGTCAGGATTTTCGCTTTCCAGAAACAGCAACTGCGCGACCACCAGGTTGGCGGTCTGGTCATTGACGGGGCCGACCAGGAAGATGACGCGTTCTTTCAGCAGGCGCGAATAAATATCGTATGAGCGTTCGCCACGGCCGGATTGTTCAATGACCATGGGCACCATGCCCAGGCCCTGAATTTCCTGACTGGCGGATTGGGGGCTGCTGTAACCGCCGTAGTTGATGTTTCTGACCATTGATTTTTCTCCAGAGGTGTGTGTACTGTACCGAAAATGAGTTGGGGCCTGTACCGCAAAGCACAAGCCCCAGCATCAGGAGAAGTCAACCGTTCAGGTCTGGCCCATCAATTCGTCAAACGAAATGGCTTTTTCATTCACCTTGGCTTTGCCGAGGACAAAGTCAGTGACGTTGTTTTCAATCACCACGGCCTCGACTTCGGCCATGCGGCTGTTGTCGCTCAGGTACCAGCGAACGACTTCCTGCGGCTTTTCATAGCTGGCAGCAAGTTCTTCAATGTGCGCCTTGAGTTGCTCGGGCTTGGCCTGCAGCTCGTTGGCACGCACCAGTTCGGCCACCACCAGCCCCAGGCGGACGCGTTTTTCAGCTTGCGGGCGG
>JBBSRS010000373.1:0-3346 GCA_038242795.1 Burkholderiales bacterium | reverse complement strand
GTGAACATCGGTTTCGCTTTTGAGGCGAACCAGGTGAAGCGCCTTGGCGACGATGCCGAAAGTGTTGGAAGACTGGAGGGGGACGTTTTTCTCGACTAACATTCCGGGATTGTCTCACCCACCGAGGCCCCTTTTTTTTTCAGGAAATCATCACCATGCCTTCATTCGACACTGTTCTTGAAACCGACTTGGTCAAGGTCAAAAATGCGGTCGAAAACACCGCCAAGGAAATCGGCACCCGCTTTGACTTCAAGGGCACGGCGGCTTCGGTCGAGCTGAAGGAAAAAGACAAGGAAATCATCCTGGTTGGCGATGGCGATTTCCAGATCGAGCAGATTCACGACATCTTGCGCAACAAGCTGACCAAGTCCGGCGTCGATGTGCGCTTTCTGGACATCGGCAAGGTCGAGAAAATCGGCGGCGACAAGGTCAAGCAGGTCACCAAGGTGCGCGACGGCATCGAGACCGAGGAGGCCAAGAAAATCCAGCAGCTCATCAAGGGCCACAAGATGAAGGTGCAGGCGGCGATCCAGGAAGGCAAGGTTCGGGTCACGGGCGCCAAGCGCGACGACCTGCAGGCCGCCATGGCCTTGATCCGCGCCGAGATCAAGGATTTGCCGCTGAGTTTTGACAATTTCAGGGATTGAGCTCCCGCGCTTGTCGCTTCGCGTACGGCGCTGCCCCCCGAGGGGGCCGCTGCGCCTGCGGCCCGGCGAAGCCGGTTCCGCGGCCCCTGCCTGCATTGAACTCCGTGCGCTTTTTCGCCACCTTGATGCTGGCGGTGCTGATGTGGCTTCCGGTTGACGCGCAGGCTGAAAGCGTCGCGCTGGCCGGCATGCTGGGCGGCAAGGCGCTGCTCATCGTCAATGGCACGGCGCCCAAAACCGTTGCGGCGGGTGAAACGCACCAGGGCGTGAAAGTTGTCTCCACCTCGGGCGACGAAGCCATTGTCGAACAGTCGGGCAAGCGTCAGACGCTGCGGGTGGGTCAGGCGCCGGTCAGCCTGGGCGGCGCCAGCGGACGCGGCAGCCGCATCGTCCTGGCGGAAAGCAGCGGTGGCCATTTCATGGCGGCCGGGCAGATCAACGGCCGCGCCGTGCAGTTCATGGTCGATACCGGCGCCACCAGTATTTCCATGGGCGCGCCGGATGCCGAGCGCGCGGGGATCAATTACAAAAACGGCGTACCGGTGCAGTTGTCCACCGCCAACGGCGCGGCTTCAGCCTTTCGCATCAAGCTCAATTCAGTGCGCGTGGGCGATGTCGAGGTGTATGACGTGGATGCGGTGGTGATACCGCAGTCCATGCCGTTCGTGCTGCTGGGCAACAGTTTTCTGACACGCTTTCAAATGAAACGCGACAACCAGCTGATGACGCTGGACAAGCGTTACTGACCTGTTTTTTTGCCCGGATGGTGCCGGGCCTGCTTGGCTGCGTTCTTTGAAGCCTCCTTGACGGCGTGTTTTGAAGCCCCGAGTTTGGACTCGGTCCCCTTGAGCAGCTTGCTGATGTTTTCGCGGTGGCGATACACCAGCAGTGCGCCAATCGCCACCAGCGACAGCACGATGGTGCTGTCGACATTCCAGACGGCACGGTCACCCAGCAGGTAGAAAAAGGGTGCAAACACGGCAGCGGCGATGGAGGCCAGCGACACATAGCGCGAGAAAAACACCACGATGGCGAACGTGGCCAGCGTGGCCACGCCCAGCACCCAGTGGATGCCCAGCACCACGCCGGCCGCCGTGGCCACGCCCTTGCCGCCCTTGAACTGGAAAAACACCGGGTACAAATGGCCGATGAAAGCGGCCAGCGCCACCGCCGCCACGGTGCCGTCGCCCAGGCCGTAGTCGGCCCCGAACCACTTGACCAGCACCACCGGCAGCCAGCCTTTCAGGCCGTCAAGCAGCAGCGTGGCAATGGCCGCCGTCTTGTTGCCCGAACGCAGCACGTTGGTTGCACCCGGGTTTTTGCTGCCGTAGCTGCGTGGGTCATTCAGGCCGGACAGGCGGCTGACGATGACGGCAAACGACAGCGAGCCGAGCAGGTAGGCCAGCAGCGTGGCGCCGATGAAATAGGCGTGGTTCAAAGTCAGGTCTCCTTGTATTTTTTAGTCAGCCAGTGCGCATTGCACCGGTTTGGCGCCGAGCAGCGTGACGCAGGCCTGCGGATTGAGGCGCACCAGGTAGCCGCGCCGACCGCCGTTGATGGCAATCTCGGGCAGCCCCAGGATGCTTTCCTCGATGTACACCGGCATGGCCTTGCGCGTGCCGAAAGGCGAGGTGCCGCCGACCAGGTAGCCGCTGTGGCGGTTGGCGACTTCGGGCTTGCACGGCTCGACCGACTTGGCGCCGATCTGGCGTGCCAGGCGCTTGGTCGAGACCTTGCGGTTGCCGTGCATCAGCACCAGCAGGGGTTTGGCGTCCTGGTCCTGCATCACCAGCGTCTTGACGACGGTGAACGGGTCAAACCCCAGCACCTGCGCGCTGTGCTGCGCGCCGCCGTGCGCCAGGTAGTCGTACGGGTGCTCGGTGAACGCGACCTTGCTGGCCTTGAGCAACTGCGTCGCAGGTGTTTCGGAGACATGGTCTTTTTTAGCCATGGTTTGTGCAGGCAGCAGTCCCAACCCACACGACGTCTACAGCGCCGGATCGCGGATTTCCCAGCGAATCCGGTCGATTTCCGCCAGCACGTCGGCGTTCAGCGTCGTGCCCCAGGCGTCCAGGTCTTCGTCAAGCTGCGCCACCGAGGTCACCCCGATGATGGTGCTGGCCACCTGCCACTTGGTGAAGCAAAACGCCAGCGCCATCTGTGCAGGCATCAGGCCGTTGTCGCGCGCCAGCTGGTTGTAGCGACGGGCGGCCGCCAGCGATTCGGGACGGCCCCAGCGCTGTTTGCGCACCGATTCGTATCGGGCGATGCGGGCGTTTTGCGGCGCATTGGCGCCTTCGGTGCCGGACGCGTCGTACTTGCCGGTCAGCAGGCCGAACCCCAGTGGCGAATACGCCAGCAGCGACACGCCCAGGCGGTGCATGGTTTCGTCCAGGCCGTTTTCTACCGTGCGGTTGACCAGGCAGTACGGGTTTTGCACCGTCGCCACGCGTGGCAGATTGTGCTGCTCGGCCAGGCGGACGAACTCGTGCACGCCGTAGGGCGTTTCGTTCGACAGTCCGATGTGGCGCACCTTGCCCTGGCTGACCAGCCGACCCAGCGCTTCGAGCTGCTCATGCGGGGAAGTCGCGCTGCGTTCCAGGGCCGGTTGGTAATACGCGACGCCCAGGCCCGGCACATGGCGTTCGGGCCAATGGATCTGGTAGAGGTCGATCACGTCGGTCTGCAGGCGTTTCAGG
>JBBSRS010000372.1:0-3369 GCA_038242795.1 Burkholderiales bacterium | reverse complement strand
TCGGTCGGCGCATACACCGCGCCGCACACCTCGCAGTTGTCGCCGTACTGGTCCTTGCTGTGGCATTTCGGGCATTCGCCCTTGATGAAGCGGTCGGGCAGGAACATGTTCTTTTCGGGGTCAAAGAACTGCTCGATGGTCTTGGTCTCGATCAGCGAGCCTTCCGGGTTGTCGCGCAGGTCGCGGTAGATTTGCCGCGCCAGCTCGTGGTTTTCCGGCGAATCGGTCGAGCTCCAGTTGTCAAAGGCGATGTGAAAGCCGTCCAGGTACGGCTTGCGGCCGGCGGCAATGTCGGCCACGAACTGCTGCGGTGTCTTGCCGGCTTTTTCGGCGGCAATCATGATCGGCGCGCCGTGGGCATCGTCGGCGCCGACAAAGTTCACCGCATGGCCCTGCATGCGCTGGAAACGCACCCAGATGTCGGCCTGGATGTATTCCATGATGTGGCCGATGTGGAAATTGCCGTTGGCGTAGGGCAGGGCGGTGGTAACAAACAGGCGGCGCTGGGTCATAGGATGTGCTTTGGGCGGTGGAGGGCTGATTTTCGATTTTAAGGGGCGGCCCCGGCCTGGGGGCCATCCGCATCGCCATGTGGAGATGTTTTAGAAGCCAAAAAGGCCTTTTGCGTATACTGCACGGGCACAAACAGCTATTAAAGCCATAGCAAATGGCATGTCCCCAGTGAACAATGGCCAGCGCGGCGGCGTTAGACTCCGTGTCAATCCCGGCAACCCGCAGGCTTTCCTGAAAAAGCAGCGGCCTGCCTTGTCCGAATCACATGGAGATTTTCCCGATGGCTGTAGAACAACAGGCAATTTTGAACGCGCTGCAAACCGTGCTCGACCCCAACACCGGCAAGGATTTTGTCTCAACCAAGGCGCTGAAAAACCTGCAGGTCAGCGGCAGCGACGTGGCGTTCGAGGTCGAACTCGGCTACCCTGCCAAGAGCCAGATTGCCGGCCTGCGCAAAAGCCTCATTGCCGCCGTCAAGGGCGTCGCTGGCGTCAGCAATGTGTCGGTCAACGTCACCGTGAAGATCGCCAGCCACAGCGTGCAGCGCGGTGTGCAGCTGCTGCCGAATGTGAAAAACATCATTGCCGTGGCATCGGGCAAGGGCGGCGTGGGCAAGAGCACCACCGCTGCCAACCTGGCGCTGGCCCTGGCGGCCGAGGGCGCCAGTGTCGGCCTGCTCGACGCCGACATCTACGGCCCCAGCGTGCCGATGATGATGGGCATCGAAGGCCGGCCTGAAAGCATCGACGGCAAGAACATGGAGCCGATGGAAAACTACGGCCTGCAGGTCATGTCCATCGGTTTTCTGGTGGCGCAGGACGAAGCCATGATCTGGCGCGGCCCGATGGCGACGCAGGCGCTGGAGCAACTGCTGCGCCAGACCAACTGGAAAGACCTGGATTACCTGATCGTCGACATGCCGCCCGGCACCGGCGACATCCAGCTGACGCTGAGCCAGCGCGTGCCCATGACCGGCGCGGTCATCGTCACCACGCCGCAAGACATTGCGCTGCTGGATGCCAAGAAAGGCATCAAGATGTTCGAGAAAGTCGGCGTGCCGATCCTCGGCATCGTCGAGAACATGGCAGTGCACATCTGCAGCCAGTGTGGCCATGCCGAACACATCTTCGGCGAAGGCGGCGGCAAGAAAATGGCCGCCGACTACAACATGGACTACCTGGGCGCGCTGCCGCTGGACATCAAGATCCGCCTGCAGGCCGACAGCGGCATGCCGACCGTGGTGGCCGACCCCGACGGCGAGGTGGCCGGCATCTACAAGGCCGTGGCGCGCAAGGTGGCCATCACGGTGGCCGCCAAGGCCAAGGACTTTTCAGCCAAGTTCCCGACCATCACCATCAGCAAAAATACCTGACCGGGGCAAGCCACGCAGCCTGTGGCTTTTTGCGCCATCGGGCCGCACAGGCAGGCACAGGCATTTGAGCGCGTTGTCGGAGGCCGGTATCCGGGTTTGCTGTGCCCGAAAATTGTGCAAAAACAATGCCTTTCCATGCGCAACGTCCAGCCGATGCGCGGCTTTGTCCTACGTTTCTGCCTCGTTGCTTTCCGCAATGACCCTGGTATTTGTCCGACAATGGCGCTCTCGTCGGACGGACTTACTGTCTTTGCAGTTGGCCGTCAATGGTGGTGTCCCTAGGTTGAATTGACGTTCGTCTTTTCAAGGTAGTGCATTGCTTCCATGTCGGCGAACGAATGGAGTCAGATGGCTGAATCCGGGGTGACAACAGAGGTTCCCAATCTCGGCGTGGTGGTTTCGGTACGCGGCAGCGTCGTGGATGTGCGCTTCGAGGCGAAGTTGCCACCCATCCACAGCATGCTGCACGCCGATGGAGGCCGCATCCTCATCGAGGTGCTGGCGCAGCGCGATCTGCAGCATGTGCGCGCCATTGCGCTGACGCCCACGCAGGGGCTGGCGCGCGGCATGACGGTGACGGACACCGGCGGGCCGTTGAAGGCGCCTGTCGGCAAGGGCATTCTTTCGCGCATGTTCGACGTGTTCGGCAACGCCATCGACCGCCAGCCCGCGCCCACCGATATTCAATGGCGTTCCGTGCACCGTGCGCCGCCGCCGCTGGTGAAGCGCTCGACCCACTCTGAAGTTTTTGTGACCGGCATCAAGGTGATTGATGTACTGCTGCCGCTGGAGCGCGGTGGCAAGGCCGGGCTTTTTGGCGGTGCCGGGGTGGGCAAGACGGTGCTGCTGACCGAGATGATTCACAACATGGTCGGGCACCAGGAAGGCGTGAGTATTTTTTGCGGCATTGGCGAGCGTTGCCGGGAAGGCGAGGAGCTGTACCGCGAAATGAAGGCGGCCGGCGTGCTGCCCAACATGGTGATGATTTTTGGCCAGATGAACGAGCCGCCGGGCAGCCGGTTCCGGGTCGGTCATGCGGCACTGACCATGGCCGAGTATTTCCGCGACGACGAGCACCGCGATGTGCTGCTGCTGATTGACAACATTTTCCGGTTCATCCAGGCCGGCTCCGAAGTGTCGGGCCTGATGGGGCAGATGCCGTCGCGTCTGGGTTACCAGCCGACGATGGGAACCGAATTGTCGGGGCTGGAAGAGCGCATTGCCAACACCGAAACGGGCGCCATCACCTCGATTCAGGCGGTGTATGTGCCGGCGGACGATTTCACCGACCCGGCGGCGGTGCATACGTTTTCGCATCTTTCGGCGTCCATCGTGCTGTCGCGCAAGCGCGCCAGCGAAGGCCTGTATCCGGCCATCGACCCGCTGCAGTCGAGTTCCAAGATGGCAACGCCGGGCATTGTCGGTGAGCGGCATTACGCGCTGGCCCAGGAAATCCGGCGCACGCTGGCGCAGTATTCCCAGCT
>JBBSRS010000371.1:0-3369 GCA_038242795.1 Burkholderiales bacterium | reverse complement strand
GGGCGCGCACCAGGCGCACGGTCTTCTTTTCCTGACCCAGCAGAAAGGACAACTCGCCGCCCTGCACCACGGGGATTTCAAACTGGCTGATCTGGTAGCCCTTGGGCAGGTCGGGGTAGAAGTAGTTTTTGCGGGCAAAAATGCTCACCGGCGCAATGGTGGAGCCCAGTGCCAGTCCCAATTTGATAGCACAGGTGACGGCCTCGCGGTTCATGACCGGCAGCGTGCCAGGCAGCGCCAGGTCCACCGCACAGGCCTGCGTGTTGGGCTCAGCGCCAAAGGCGGTCGAGGCACGGCTGAAAATCTTTGATTGCGTGGTCAGCTGGGTGTGGGTTTCAAAGCCGATGACGACTTCGTAGCCCTGGACCAAGAGGGATTTTGTGTTGTTGCTCATGCCGAAACTCCGGGGGCGCGTTGGTGCCAGTCGGTCGCCAGCTGGAACTGGTGGGCCGCGCCCAGCAGCTGCGCTTCCTTGAAATAGTTGCCGATCAGCTGCAGGCCGACCGGCATGCCGCCCGCGCCAAAACCGGCCGGCACGCTCATGCCGGGCAGCCCCGCCAGACTCGACGACAGCGTGTAGATGTCGGCCAGGTAGTTGGCCACCGGGTCGGCTGACTTCTCGCCGATCTTCCACGCGACGGTGGGCGACACCGGCCCGGCAATCACGTCGCATTGCGCAAAAGCGGTCTGGAAGTCCTGCGCGATCAGGCGGCGGATCTTTTGCGCCTTCAAATAGTAGGCGTCGTAGTAGCCGTGGCTCAGCACGTAGGTGCCGATCATGATGCGGCGCGTGGCCTCGTCGCCAAAGCCTTCGCTGCGGGACTTCTTGTACATGTCGGTCAGGTCGCCATAGTCGGCGGCGCGGTGGCCGTAGCGCACGCCGTCGAAGCGGCTCAGGTTGCTGCTGGCTTCTGCGGGCGCGATGACGTAATACACCGGAATCGACAATTCGGTCAGTGGCAGGCTGACATCGACCAGCGTGGCGCCGAGCGTTTCAAACTCGGCCAGCGCGCCGCGAACGGCGGCCAGCACGTCGGGCGCGCAACCGGCGCCGAAAAACTGGGTGGGCAGGCCGATTCGCAAGCCTTTTAACGGCTCTGCGCACGTGCCACGGGCGCCGGCAGCTATTAAATCAGTAGCGTAATCAGCGACGGGCATGTCCAGCGAGGTGGAATCGCGGTCCGGGTCAGGGCCGGCCATCGCCGACAGCAGCAATGCGCAGTCGAGCGCGCTGCGGGCCATTGGCCCGGCCTGGTCCAGGCTGGAGGCAAACGCCACCATGCCATAGCGCGAGCATCGGCCATAGGTCGGTTTGATGCCGGTGATGCCGGTCAGCGACGCCGGCTGGCGGATCGAGCCGCCCGTGTCGGTGCCGGTGGCGGCGGGCACCAGTCGCGCTGCCACGGCGGCCGCCGAGCCGCCCGACGAGCCGCCCGGCACGCGGCTCACGTCCCAGGGGTTCTGCACTTTCTGGTAGGCGCTGTTCTCGTTGCCCGAGCCCATGGCGAATTCGTCGCAGTTGAGCTTGCCCAGCGTGACCATGCCGGCGCCGCCAGCGCCCACGCCCAGCCGGCTGACGACGGTGGCATCGAACGGGCTGCGGTAGTGCGCCAGCATCTTCGAGCCGGCCGTGGTGGGAAAGTCGCGGGTGACGAACACGTCCTTGTGCGCCAGCGGCACGCCGAGCAGGGGCGTGCGTTCGCCGGCGGCCAGCCGGGTGTCGGCGGCCCGGGCCTGCGCCAGCGATGCCTCGGCGTCAACGGCCAGAAAGGCGCCCAGGCCGGCGTGCTGCCCGATGCGGTTCAGGAAATGCTGCGCGACTTCAACGCTGGAGACGTCACCGGCGGCCAGTTTGGCCGCAAGCTGCGCCACACCCAGGTCGTGCAGGTCAAAATTCAGGAAGCTGGAGGGCAGGCTGCTCATTCGATCACTTTCGGCACAAGAAACAGGCCGCGCTCGACGGCCGGGGCGCTGGCCTGGCTGGCCTCGCGCTGGTTCGGTTCGCTGGCGATGTCGTCGCGCAGCCGCAGGGCCACGTCGCCCAGCAGCGCCGCCGGATGCGCGAGCGGCTCGACGCCGTCGGTGTTGACCGCGTCCATCTGCGCCACCAGGGCAAAAAAGCCATTGAGCTGGCTCAGCGTGTGCTCGGTTTCGTCCAGCCGGAGTTCCAGACGCGCCAGATTGGCCACGCGTTCAATGTCTTTAAATGTCAATGCCATAAATGCGATGAATCCCGATAAGCGTTGGTGGTGTGACGCAGAAGAAGAAAAAAGCGCCCTGAAAGCGGCGCAGACCCAGCAATTGAAACTTTTTGTAACGCCAAAAAAACGGGCATTGTGCCACGCTGAATCGGGGTGGATGCGTTATTATCCCGCCTTTGGCGTGAATTCAAGGCCTGATCCACCCTTTAGGCGCTTTTTAGACGCTTCAAACAGGTTACGCAACCTGGTCTCCAACGTCCTCCCTTTTCACTGCTGACCAATAATAAAAGGCGATGCGGCAACGAAGTTTGCCCATGCCGCAACCGGGTTCCTGAACATGTTTGAAGCATTCCGTCGGTACTTTTCGACCGACCTGGCGATTGATCTGGGCACCGCCAACACCCTGATCTTTGCGCGCGACAAGGGTATTGTGCTGGATGAGCCGTCGGTGGTGGCCATTCGCCATGAAGGCGGTCCCCATGGCAAGAAGGTCATCCAGGCCGTGGGCCGCGAAGCCAAGGCCATGCTGGGCAAGGTGCCGGGCAACATCGAAGCCATTCGCCCGATGAAGGACGGCGTGATTGCCGACTTCGTCATCACCGAGCAGATGATCAAGCAGTTCATCAAGATGGTGCATCCGCGCCGTCTGTTGACGCCCAGCCCGCGCATCATCATCTGCGTGCCCTGCGGCTCGACCCAGGTCGAGCGCCGGGCCATCAAGGACGCCGCCGAGGCGGCCGGCGCCGCCGCCGTTTATTTGATCGAGGAACCGATGGCCGCCGCCCTGGGCGCGGGCCTGCCGGTGTCCGAAGCCAGCGGCTCGATGGTCGTCGACATCGGCGGCGGCACCACCGAAGTCGGCGTGATCTCGCTCGGCGGCATGGTGTACAAGGGCAGCGTGCGCGTCGGCGGCGACCGTTTTGACGACGCCATCATCAACTACATCCGCCGCAACTACGGCATGCTGATTGGCGAGCCCACGGCTGAAGTCATCAAAAAGACCATCGGTTCGGCCTTTCCCGGCTCCGAAGTGCGTGAAATGGAAGTCAAGGGCCGCAACCTGTCCGAAGGCGTGCCGCGCAGCTTCACCATTTCTTCCAACGAAGTGCTGGAGGCGCTCTCCGATTCGCTCAACCACATCGTCGTCGCGGTGCGCAACGCGCTCGAG
>JBBSRS010000370.1:0-3376 GCA_038242795.1 Burkholderiales bacterium | reverse complement strand
CGCCTGCATGGTGGGTTTCAAAGAAATTCCAATGAAAACTGCTGACGATCTTGTTGCCGCCGCCAAGTCACGGATGCAGAAGGTTTCTGTTGCGGACGCTCATCAAGCCGTTTTGGGCGCTGATGTACTGACGGATGTATGCGAAGCTGATGAATACGCTGCGAACCATCTGCCCGGCGCCATTCACGCTTACCGCCACATGCTGGAATTCAAGCTCAGCGGCAAACCAATGGTTAAACCCGATTTTCCGGCTTTCGAACAAACACCAGAAACACCATGCAAACGCCCACGATTCAATCGTTTTTTGACCCTGACACGTCCACCGTCACGCATGTCGTGTCCGACCCGGCGACGGGGCGCGCGGCCATCATCGACAGTGTGCTGGACTACGACCCCAAGTCGGGCCGCACTTCGCACGCCAGCGCTGACAAGGTGATGGCCTATGTCCAGCAGGCCGGACTGAAAATTGACTGGCTGCTGGAAACCCATGCGCATGCTGATCACTTGTCCGCCGCGCCTTACCTGCGCGAAAAGCTGGGCGGAAAAATCGCCATTGGGCGGCATATCTGCGAGGTTCAGGGCGCCTTCAAGAAAATTTTCAACGCCGAAGACATGAACACCGAGGGCGCCGATTTTGACCATCTGTTTGACGACGGTGAAGCCTTCAAAATCGGCCAAGTCGAGGTGCGCGTGATGCACACCCCCGGACACACGCCCGCCTGCCTGACCTACCGCATGGGCCAGGATGCGTTTGTCGGTGACACCTTGTTCATGCCCGATTACGGCTCGGCGCGCTGCGACTTTCCGGGTGGCGATGCGGCGGTGCTTTACCGCTCCATCCGCAAGGTACTGGCGCTCCCGCCCGATACGCACCTGCACCTATGTCACGACTACCCGCCCGACGGCCGCGCGCCCGCCTGGGTGAGCACCGTGGCCGAGCAGCGCGCCGGCAACATCCATGTCCATGACGGGGTGACCGAAGCCCAATTCGTCAGCCTGCGCACCGCACGCGACAAGACGCTGTCGATGCCGGTGTTGATCCTGCCGGCGGTGCAGGTCAATGTGCGCGCAGGCCACTTGCCGCCGCCCGAAAGCAACGGCGTGCGTTATCTGAAGATTCCTGTCAACGTGCTGTGAGCGGCAACGCTGCTTGACGAAGGCAGCGGTCACCGGGATTGGCTCACCTCACGCGATATCTAGCCCGACTTAACTCAACCTTGGAGAATTCATGAAAGCATTTCAGGACTATTACCCCGAAAATCTGGCGCATTGCTACGGCTGCGGCCGGCTGAACACGCAGGGACACCAGATCAAGACCCACTGGGAAGGCGACGAGACAGTGACGCGGTTTACGCCCGAGGCATGCCACACCGCCGTTCCGGGTTTCACCTACGGCGGGCTGATCGCCTCGCTGATCGACTGCCACAGCACCGGCACGGCCGCCGCCGCCATGTACCGCTCTGAAAATCGCGAGATGGACACGCTGCCGGCTTTTCGCTTCGTCACCGGCTCGCTCAAGGTGGACTTTTTGAAGCCCACGCCGATTGCAAGCGTGCTCGAAATTCGCGGACGCGTGAAGGAAATCAAGGGCCGCAAGGTCATCGTTGAAACCACCGTGTGGGTCGATGGCGTCGCCACGGCGCGCGGCGACGTGGTGGCGGTGCAGATGCCCGAGAACTTCGGCGCATAAGCCATTTGGAGCGCAGCCGTTTTAACCAGCAAACGGCTTTTTTGGTAACTACCCAAGTCATTTTTCAGCTTAACGGGCAATGACAGGAGTCCGTGTCATCCTGCCTCTCTGTCATCCCGGGCTCGACCCGGGAACCATGCCTTCTCCCCAGCGGGGCCATGGGTTGCGGATCAAGTCCGCAGTGACAAAAAAGAAAATTAAACGTTTCAAGGAACCTGAGCAGTTACCTTTTTCGCATCAAATGTGCCTCTTGCGCACGCTGTGCCTGCACATTCAGCTATGAATCAAGTAGCAAAAACCACCGAGCCTGAATAACCTGCAGCTTGACTCACATCAGCGCAGGAACGATGAGATCGGCAGATTCCTGCGCAGGCATCCCACAATCGGTAACTCAGGGGGTGGCAGAAAAGACCTGGTGCTTTCGGGCGGCTTGCTGCAGTTGCCGCGCAATCTTGCCGCAAACCAGATCGCACAACTCATACACCGAATCATCGGCAATACGGTAGTAAGCGCTGGTGCCCCGGCTTTCGCGGGCCACCAGGCCGTGCTTGGTCAGCATCGTCAAATGGCGCGAAATGTTGGCGGCCGTGAAACCGCACAGCTGCGCCAGTTCGCCGACATTGCGCTCCTCCTGCCTGAGCAGGTTGAGGATTTGAAGGCGCGTCGGCTCCGACAGGGCCTGGAAATAGGCAGCGATTTCAGTCAGCGCCTCGGGCGGCAAATTTTCAATGATGGGAAGTCCTCATCGAACTGCTTTTTAGAACCGGTCAAAACTGTTGCGAGGCAAACAGCACACGCATATTATTATACAATTTGACTAATTAACTAAGTAGCTAAATAATCAACAATGATTCGCCGACGCACCGCCGTCGGGAACCACAGGAGGAAATCCGGATGTCCCCAAACCGTCTTGTCGCGATGGCAGCCTTGACCGGCCTGCTGGTCTGCGCGCCCGCCTGGGCAGCTGAAAACAGCCCGCTCGCCACCTTGGTGGTTCAGTCGTCTGGCCCTAGCGCCGCCGGCAGCATCAGCCTGGATGCCGTGGTGGAAGCAGTGCGCCAGACCACCCTGTCCGCCCAGGTGCCCGGCGCCATCGTGTCACTGCGTGTGAAGGCGGGCGACAGCGTCAAGGCCGGGCAGGAACTGCTGCGCATCGATGCCCGCTCTGCCAGCCAGAATGCGGCCGCCAGCGATGCCCAGGTGCAGGCCGCGCAGGCCAATCTGAATGTGGCCACCAAAGACTACGAACGGCAAAAGCAATTGCTCCAGAAGCAGTACATCAGCCAGTCGGCGCTGGACCGCGCCCAGGCCCAGTGGCTGGCGGCGCAGGCGCAGGTCAAGGCGCTGCAGGCGCAAGCCGGTGTTGCCAGGACGCAGTCGGGATTTTTTGTGCTCAATGCGCCCTATGCCGGGGTCATCAGCGACGTGCCGGTTGCCTTGGGCGACATGGCGATGCCGGGCCGCGCATTGGTCACGATGCATGACCCGTCGGAACTGCGGGTCACGGCGGCCGTGCCGCAGAGCGTGATCGCCAGCCTGGGTGACACCAGCGCCGTCCAGTTCGAGTTGCCCGGCCTGGCCACCGGCCTGCTGCGCCCTACTGGCGTGCAGGTGCTGCCGGTGGTCGATGCCGCGACGCACACGGCCCAGGTGCGGCTGGGCCTGCCCGGCAGTATCAAGGGCGTT
>JBBSRS010000369.1:0-3378 GCA_038242795.1 Burkholderiales bacterium | reverse complement strand
CTATCCGCTTTTGTTGCAGATCGAGGTTGCCTTTCTCGATGGCGATAGTGCCCAGCGCCAGCAGCTTGGCAGAAGGCGTGTCCAGCGACGTCAGCCCGATGGTCTTGAACTGCGCGCCCAAATCATTGACAACGATCTGCAACGGCCCTGCACCCACCTCGACGCCCAGTTTCAACTGCGCGTCTGTGCGGGCAATATCGAGCGCGACAGGCGTAGACCGGCTGCGGTCCAGGAAACGTGCGCCGATCTGCTCCAGGGCAAGCGTGTCGACATTCACACGCCAGGGTGGACCGTCAACGTTTGCGGAGGTTTTGGTTGCCGGCGTGGCTGCAACTTGCGGGGCCGACGGCTGCCAGTCCACACGGCCATCACGCGCAATGGCTGCGGCGAGGTCGCCCCGCGAGAGCTTGACACGGCGCAATCCAACGCGGCGCTCCGCCAGGTCAAGCGAGCCGCCGGCCAATTCGAATTGCTTCAGCGACAACAGGCGCGGGCCACCGGCCTGCCGGGACAGCAGCACGTCGGGCAGCGAAAGGGCAAGCCCGTCCACTTGCACGGTCGGCGCGCCCTTCGATGGCAACGCAAACTTCACCTGCCCTGACGATGACAGCGGACCCGATTGCAGTGACATTCCGGCATAGCGAAGGATCACGGGTTGCAGCGGTCCCAGGGCCAGCTTGTCAAGGTTGAGGGCGGCCTGCCCGCTGCGGCCATCAGGCGCAACAGAGCCCGTGGCGCGCAGCATGCCGCCCTGCGCCACGGCAACCGCTGCCTCAAAGGGAATAGCCACGCCCGTCTTGTTCGTGATGTTCTGCGCGGTCGCCGACCGCAAGGTCAGCCCGTAGGCCACCGCAGGCTGGAAACCACGGTCCACCAGATTGACCAAGACGTCGCCCAACCGAACAGCGTCAACGCCGTAATTCCAATGGCTTGAATTACCGGCCGTAGTCACCGGAGCAGGTTGTTTGAGGGCCGATTTGTTGTCAGCCCCGACGCCCAGCAGCTCAAGCATCTCGATGGCGCCGTCCGCCTGTCGCACCACGCTGGTTTGTCCCCCTTCGGCTTTCAGGGAAACGGCGGTGAACTGCCGCTCGGCCAGGTTCAGTCGGCCTTGCTGCAAGGTAACGCTATCGAGCGTGGCCAATGGCTTGGGGGCGCCATCAGATTTCAGTTGCAGCCCTTTCAGCGTCACGCCGATGCCGTCGGCCACCAGCTGAAGCGCGTCACCGCTGGTCAGCGACAAGCCCAGCTCAAAGGCAATGTCCGCCACTTCAAACGACACCGCTTGACGCGGGCGTCGATCGGTGAAAAGAACCCCGACCTGCGCGACCTGCAACTTGCCCACCGCCACATTCCAAGCGGTTTGAAGCGGCGAAGCCGTGGGCTTTGGCTGCAAATCCGGCGCTGGCTTGTTTTGTGCCGAAGGATTGGCAATGCCGGCCCAGTCCAGGCGACCCGCCGAATCGATCTCTGCGTTGGCCTGGCCTTCTTCAATGCGAAGCGTTCCAAGCGTGAACTTTTTTTCTGCCAGAAGCAATTGCCCATCGGCCATGGCAATGCGCTTCATGGCCAGCAGTGTGGGTGATTGACCGGCACGGGCGACCAGAAGGTCGGAAGCAGTGAGATTCGCGGCGTCCAGGCGCAACGACTTGACCGCGTCATAGGCGTAACGCGTCGAAAAATCGACATTCCCCTTGACGTCTGAAAGCGCCACCAGATCACGAACAAAAGGCCAGAGCCATGCCGCGTTCAGGGCTTTCAGCGACATCTCGCCGTTCGCCTGAAGACTGGGCTGCAGCACCAGTTCGCCGTTCAGGTCAAGCCTGCCGTCGAGCGGGAGGTTGGCCTTCAATTGATACGCGGCTTTTTGATCAGTCAGGGTGGACAGATTGCTGGCCATGAAGTCCATGGCGTCGATGCTGGCAGCCGCAGGTTCGGTGCCTGACAGGTCGGTGAACCGGACGCTGGCCTGCGGTATCGACAGGCGATGAAGCATGACCCGCACCGGTTCGGTTTTAGGGTCGCCACCTTTTGCGAAACGTTGAAAAATTTCTGCAACATCCAGTGTTCCATCCTCGCGGCGCAGAATGTTCAGCTTCAAGCCCTCCAGCGTCAGATCGTCCAGCGTCCAGATTCTGCGCAGCGCACCGGCACTGCTGGCGTCAACATGCAAGCGGTCAGCGGTTGCCAACGGCGCCTTGTCATCGCCGATGCGGATACCGGCAATGTCTGCCGTGAGAAGAAACGGGTTGACATGCACTTCCCCCAACACCACCGCTCGTCCAAGCGACGACTGGAGGGCGCCGGGTGCGTAATGCCTGATTGCCCAGGGCGCCAGGAAAAATCCGAGCGCGGCATAAAGCGCACACAACACGGCAAGCGTGACGATGACGTACTTCAACGTCTTGCGGGAAAAAACCGCGTGCCAACGCGAGTGCGATTTTTGAGTCAGTGCCAAAGCAGCGCCTTTGGTTGCCAGCCTTTTTGGGCTTGAGTTTTCCAATCAAGCAGGCCTTGTGGAAACAGCTTGTGTCTTGTACGCCGCTTGTCTGCAAGCGTTTGATTTGAGCGGACAAGGCGAACCCGATACGCTTTGTTTTTGCCTGAGCGTATCTGCAGAGAACACCTGAAAATTAAAATCGCGGGGACTTTTTTGGGCATGGGCATCGTGTGAAGCAACCAGCAGACAGTCTGCTACCGCCCGGCGGCCGGTCAGGAAAGGAAACTTCCATGCTGAATGCGGGATAACTTCCGAGATGTATGCCCATTGGTCGCGACCAAGCCAATTGCGGCTGTTCAATGCCGAACATTCACTTTCGCTCATGGCTCTCACATCAGGCGATTCGGCGTCAAAGCTGGCTGCCTTCAATTGCAAATCGCTATTAATTCAATAGCTGCTTATGCCCGTCCAGCCTGCGCAAATGCCATTTTTCAATTAAACATAGTAACTGCTTAGCTTCCCCGAATCTCTGCGTAATCTCTTTTGTCATTGCGAACTTGATCCGCAATCCATGAACCCATTAGGTAGAAGTCATGGTTCCCGGATCAAGCCCGGGATGACAGAGGCTAATTTCATTGCGCTTTGGCTTAAAAAGCGGCCTGAGTAGTTACTAAATTTATTGCGTTTTACGTCGCATCAGGCTGCAAAGCGCAATTTAAGACGGAAGGAATAAAGCGAGGCCCGGGATTCAACGTTTCGGTACAACACACTGCCCGCGCCCACCGACAGCGCAAACGCCGCCAGCAAACCCGCCGCATTGGCCAGCAAATGCGCAGGCCAAAACCAGCTGACCACCGCATTGACCAGCACGCAGACCGGAAAGTGAATCAGGAACACCGAGTACGACATTTGTCCCAGTCTGGCCAGTTGCCGCTGCG
>JBBSRS010000368.1:0-3378 GCA_038242795.1 Burkholderiales bacterium | reverse complement strand
CCGTCTTAACGAATGCGTGGTGACCGAACTGGAAGAATATTCACGGCAGCATTCAGAACTTCAACACGAAGTGATGGCGCAAGCACGCCGGATCTGGGCTGAACTGAGTGCACTGGAGTTCAGCGAGAGCCTTGGGGAGTATTTTGTGCTTCAAAAGATCGAAGCTGCCGGCCATGTCAATGATCTGGAACACGCGTTGAAAAGCATCCGTGAGTTGGAGCAACAACGCGCTGAACTCTGGCATGAAGCTGCTCACGACCTGCGAGGCAACGTTGGCGTGGTGGTCACGGCCACGGCCGTGCTTTCCCACGCACCGGTTGCCAGTCGGCCGCAAGCGAAATTCTTGGAAGTGCTCGATCGAAACGTCAAGTCATTGAGGCGTCTGCTCGACGATGTAACGGATCTCGCACGCATACAGGCGGGCAAGGAACGCCTCCAGTTGAGCCAAGTGGACGTTGCGGCACATTTGAGCGAGCTTGCTGGCGACCTCGGCGCAATGGCTGAACAGCGCGGTCTGTCGATTGCATTGAGTGGACCTTCGCCATTCATTGTCAGTGGAGATAGCGTCAAAATTCGACGGATCGCCCAGAATTTGGTGCTCAACGCCATCAGGTACACACAGCAGGGCGGCGTCACTGTCGCATGGCAGGACAGTGTGGCCAGCGATGGCAAGCGCTGGGTGCTGTCCGTGAAGGACACAGGGCCGGGCTTTGACAAGGGCCCCGCCAGCCCACTGACCGCTGCGCTTGAGGCTGGCGCGCGGATGATGCACCACGCTGAGGCCGAGTCGTATTCAGGCGACGAGCCATCATTGCTGGCGGACGTCGGCAAGCAAACATCCACGGCTGGATCGCATCAAGAACCTGGCGAAGGCATTGGCCTGTCGATTGTCAAGCGCTTGACCGAATTGCTTGATGCCAGTGTCGAAGTTGAGTCCGCCGCTGGCATTGGCACAACATTTCGTGTGTTATTTCCCAAGCATTATGCAGAGTGACACCAACACGCCAGGCTTCGCAAGTGGCATCACGCACATTTCCGCTTAGGTGATGTTGTCAAAGTTATTCGCGCATTGTGTGGATAACTTTGTTGATGGGAAGCCGCGAAACCCTCGAAAGCCAGACAGGGCGTGGTTTTCACAAAGCTGCTTGCATATTAGGCAATTCTCGGATCAAGCCATTGTTGGTGGCCGCTTCCAGCCATGCTTGATCCAAAAATTTGGCTGCCCGTCACAATATGTGATTCAGTTCGCACGAGTCTTACCTCTTTGGCCGGATTCACCGCGCTTCGGGTCCTGTTTCCTGATGCGTTAAAGCTTTAAGGAAAACAGCAACAACGAAGGCGCGTGCTCCTTAGACGCAGTAGGATAAGTGCCCTTAAGCTTTGGAAACAACAACATGAATGAACTTGTCAAACTCCGCCAACAAATAGCCGAGATGGAAAAGCAGGCGACTGATCTGCAGAAAAAGAACCGACCTGCCGTGCTGGCGCAGTTGCGCGAGCAAATGGCTGCCTACGGCATCACGGCCGAAGAGTTAAGCCGTCCTGCACCCAAAGCCAGCAGGCCCAAAGTGTCAACGGCCAAGAAGACAAGTCCTGCCAGGGGAAAAAAACCTGTCGTGTCCACGCCCATCAAGTACCAAGGACCCCAAGGCCAGACGTGGACCGGCCGCGGAACCGCGCCCAAGTGGCTCAATGATTTATTGGTGGACGGTAAAACCAGAGACGATTTCCTGATCCGCCAGGGCACGGGCAATGCAGGGCAGGGTGCAACTGACTCGTAAAAAGCGGGTTGGAAAAAAAGCGGGTTGAATGAAGTCGTTTTTAGGCGTTTCACCTCGTGGCAACGCGGCAGGGTTAGGTAGCCAACATACTCAGCCAGGTGCTGGTCAGGTAATCAGTGCTTTGTCGAAAAAGCGGCTTTTCTATTCTGATGTGTGCGCTAACTGAAGGGCGCAAAAAAGCAAGAGTCGTGGCTTGTCCATCACCATCATGGTTCACAAAGTCAATTCTTCCAGCGCTGCAGCCTTCATATTCTACGAGAGGCAGATTAGGTTAATGTATGGGCGTTACCGTGTGCGGTTCGATGCGGATGTGCTTGAGGCGTTAAAGGCTTCATGCAAGGGCTGGCACACTCGGGTGAATACGATTTTGCGTCAGCGGTGTTGGAACAGCGTTGGCGATGTGGTTTGCCACAGCGCCAGCGGCTTTTTGACACCGGCACAGTGATTTCGGCAATAGCAAACCCTATCGACGAACAACCCTTGGAAAAATAGACTTCTCATGACTTATCCTGACACCCAGCTCTTCATCAATGGCGTCTGGCTGGACGCGAGCGACGGCCGCACGCTGGTCGTGCTCAACCCGGCCACAGGCCAGGAGATCGGACGCGTGGCGCATGCCGGCAAGGCCGAGCTGGACCAAGCGCTGCAAGCGGCGCAAAACAGCCACCAGGCGAGTCAGCACGACGCTGGGTACAGCCAAGGGGGCAAGGTCGCGCGCACGCAGCAAGGGGTGTTGCCGGGCCAGCTCCAGAACGGCTTGCTCGTGCGTGCGTGCAGAAAACGGGTTCATTTTTCAATTATGTTTCAATAAATAGTTAGTTATAAGCATTTAACTGTTAATTGCAACAAAGGGCCGGTCTCTCGAAAATCAACAAAGTCCAAACGCATGGCTTGGGGCTAATTTGACGAACGATCCATCAACCCAATGGAAATATCGTTTTTTCCATGATCTTCAACGATCAATTAAATTGGTCGTCAATGTCCTGAGCAATGCTGCCAAATACACGCCCCCCAAGGGTCGAATCGAACTGCGGATGACGCTCGACAAAAGCCGGGTCATGCTTGCCGTCTGCGACAACGGCATGGGCATGCCTTCTGAGCTGGTCAGGCGAGTGTTCGACCTTTTTACCCAAGGGCAAAGAACGCCCGACCGTTCGCAAGGTGGGCTGGGCATTGGTCTGGCACTGGTCAAAAGGCTGGTATCACTTCACGGCGGCACGGTCACCGCGAGCAGCGAAGGACTCGGGCGGGGCAGCAAGTTCACGATAGTGCTGCCGTGCATGCTTTACAAATAAAGTATCGTGCTGTTTAAGGTAGCAATCAGCGTTCCAGTGTGAGGTGTGTGTGCAGTTTGATGATGCACGCCATCAAAAAAATTTTGGCCAAAGGACAACTACAGCGCACTCGCGTAGCACGCGCCATCAGGAACTGGCCAAAACAAGCCCGATGCACACAGTTGCGGCTGCTGCACTGAATGTTGAATGCATCACGTCATCTAGTGGAAAAATTGCCCTCAAGATTTGAATCTGTTCATATTTATGCTGCCGAGCCCCAATAATGCGCATTGAATGGGCTGCTCATGCGCAGTGCCAAAGGT
>JBBSRS010000367.1:0-3381 GCA_038242795.1 Burkholderiales bacterium | reverse complement strand
GTACTGCACAACCGCTTGCGCTTGCAGGCACTGGCCGGGCAACTCGACGAAACACGGCTTCAGACCGTGAACGCGCTGCTCCAGCCCTGAGATCGTTCCCTTTTTTAACCCCCAAGGAGACAAGCCATGGCCCACATCATCATCCTCGGCGCTGGCACGGGCGGCATGCCGGCGGCTTACGAGTTGCGCGAAAAACTCGACGCGCAGCACCAGGTCACCGTGGTCAACGCCGTGGACTATTTCCAGTTCGTGCCGTCCAACCCGTGGGTGGCGGTGGGCTGGCGCCAGCGCGACGCCATCACCTTTCCGATACGGCCGCATCTTGAGAAAAAAGGCATTGCCTTCATCGCGCAACCGGTCCAGCGGATTGACGCCGAACACAACGCGCTGGACCTGACCGATGGCAGCCGCCTGGACTATGACTATTTGGTCATCACCACCGGCCCCAAGCTGTCGTTTGACGAAGTACCCGGCGCCGGCCCGGCGGGCCACACGCATTCGATCTGCACCATCGACCATGCCGAGCAAACCTGGGCGGATTACCAGGCGTTCCTGAAAGAGCCTGGACCGGCGATCATCGGCGCCATGCCGGGCGCGTCATGTTTCGGACCGGCCTATGAGTTTGCGTTCATCTTCAACAAGGATTTGCAGCGCCGCAAACTGCGCAACAAGGTACCCATCACCTACATCAGCCCCGAGCCCTATGTCGGCCACATGGGCCTGGGCGGCGTGGGCGACTCCAAGTCGATGCTGGAGAGCGAGTTCCGCAACAACGACATCAAGTGGATCACCAACGCCAAAGTCACCAAGGTCGAAGCCGGCAAGATGTTCGTCAGCGAGATGGACCACGGCGGCCAGCTGAAAAAAGAGCATGAATTGCCCTTCAAGTTCAGCATGATGCTGCCCGCCTTCAAGGGCATGGACGCGGTGGCTGCTGTCGAAGGCCTGTGCAACCCGCGCGGCTTTGTGCTGATCGACGAGTACCAGCGCAGCAAGAAATACCGCAACATCTTTTCGGCCGGCGTGTGCGTGGCCATTCCGCCCGTCGAAGTCACACCGGTGGCGACCGGCGCGCCAAAGACCGGCTACATGATCGAGACCATGGTGACCGCCATCGTGCACAACATCGCCGCCGACCTGGCCGGCCAGAGCGCCACCGCCAAGGCCAGCTGGAACGCCATTTGCCTGGCCGACATGGGCGACACCGGCGCAGCCTTCGTGGCGCTACCGCAAATCCCGCCGCGCAACGTCAACTGGTTCAAGAAAGGCAAGTGGGTGCATATGGCCAAGGTCGGCTTCGAGAAATAGTTTCTTTACAAGATGAAGAACGGCACCTCTGAGCCGATCTATGAAAAATACCTGCTCAAGGCGCTGGGCATCGAGCGGCTGGAACGTTGAACTTTTTAACGAAAGCCGGGTTCCCATTGGGTGCCCGGCACGCGCCCACGGGTTAACTATCTAACCAAATCGCCTTCTTGCGCTACTTCCGCCTACCTTAACAGCTATGCTTTTTATAGTAACTTCAACCTCAACCATCAAAGAATCCCATGAAAACCGCCCACGATCTGGTAGCCGCCGCCAAAGGCCGCGTGCAGGAAGTTTCAATCCTTGACGCCGATCAGGCCATCCGTGAGGCCGACCTGCTGCTGGATGTACGCGAAGCCGACGAATTCACCGCTGGCCACCTGAGCGGCGCGGTTCACATCTCGCGCGGCATGCTGGAGTTCAAGTTCAGCAGCAACCCTGCATTGCAGCCGCGCGACCTCAAGATCGTGCTGTACTGCAAGACCAGCGGCCGCGCCGCGCTGAGTGCCGTCGCACTGCATGAGATGGGCTACCTGAACGTGCAGTCGCTGGCCGGCGGCTTTGATGCCTGGGTTTCTGGGGGCAAGCCGGTGGTCAAGCCGCAGTCGCCATCGTTCGAGTGAACTGCTTGCCCAAGGGCGCAGTCAGCGGGACGGGGAGGTACGCATGGACCCCTCTGCATTGCTATCAATTAAATAGCTGCTTGCGCCCTCAGGTATTGCGCAAGAGCCTGTTTTTCCTTAAAAGTTCATAACTGTTCAGGTTGCTTTTCAGGTGGATGATCAACGACACGAGTCTCTGCCATCCCCGGCCCCGTCTGTCATCCCGGGCTCGACCCGGGACCCATGCCTTTTCCCCGGCGGGGTCATGGGTTGCGGATCAAGTCCGCAATGACAAAAGAGAATGCGAAGCGCTTCGGCTGAGTTGGACATTTAAAAATTAAAAAATACAGCGTGTCCCTGCGTGCATCTTCCAAGCGGCGCCTCTTCGTTGTTCACGGGTCTTCCCCTGGCAGGGCGAAGCCGTTTTCAAAGGCTTCGCCCCTCGCCGGCTTCCTCGATCGTCTGGCCGTCGCGGATGTGATAAATCCGCTTGAAGGTCGGAATGATTTTTTCGTCATGCGTCACCACGATGATGGCGGTCTGCGCCTGCCGGGCCATCTGGTTCAGGATGCGCATCACGGCCAGGGCGCGTTCGCTGTCGAGCGGTGCGGTGGGCTCGTCGGCCAGGATCACCGGCGGGCGGTTTGCCAATGCCCGCGCAATCGACACGCGCTGCTGCTCGCCGCCCGACAGTTGTGAAGGCTCGGCCTTGGCGCGATGGGCCACATCCAGCGCGGTCAGCAGTTCCAGTGCGCGGCGCCTGGCCTCGGCGTTGGGCACGCCGGCCAGCATGGGCAACAGGGCCACGTTGTCGGTCACGTCCAGGAAAGGAATCAGATACGGCGCCTGAAACACAAAGCCGATACGGTCGCGCCGCAATGCGCGCAGGTCGCTGACTTTCCAGCCGTCGTCATAAATGACTTCCTGGCCCAGCGTCATGCGGCCCGACGTGGGCTCGATGATGGCGCCCAGGCACTTGAGCAGCGTGCTTTTGCCCGAACCCGACGGGCCAACCAGCCCGACCACTTCGCCGGGACCGACCCTCATGTTGACGTTTTTGAGCGCTTCGACGGCGGTGTCGCCGTGGCCGTAGACCTTGCGCAGGCCTTCGATCAGGATGCCGCCGGGCGTGATGGGCTGTGTCATGCGGTTCATGGCGCTCATCCGATGGCCGTTGCCGGATCGACCTCGAGCGCGGCGCGAATCGCCAGCGTGCTGGCCAGCGCGCAGATCAGCATCGTGGCGGCCAGTCCGGTCAGGGCGTCCTGCGTCAGCAACAGGACGAATTTCGGGAAGATGGGCGCCCAGAGCGTGGCCACCACCTTGCCCACCACAAACCCTATCAGCCCCAGGCCCAGCGCCTGCTGCAGGATCATGCTGGCAATGGTGCGGTTGCGCGTGCCAATCAGTTTGAGCACGGCAATCTCGCGGATCTTGCCCAGCGTCATGGTGTAAATGATGAAAGACACGATGG
>JBBSRS010000366.1:0-3384 GCA_038242795.1 Burkholderiales bacterium | reverse complement strand
TGACCGACAGCCCCAGCATCCGCGACGTGATCTTGTTCCCGGCGTTGCGCCGCGAAGCTTGACGCGTAAACGCTTTCACGGTTGATTTTTGCTAACTAATTAATAGCTGCCAGCGCTTACGCAGCATGCGCAAAAGGCCTTTTCGATACCAAAAAGGCCTTTTTTCCCCAGAATCACGCCGGTTCAGCCAAAGCTGAGCGCACTGCTTTTTCAATCCGGGACAGACTGCTTTCTTTCGGGCGCAGCCGTGGCGCGTTCCACCGGCAGGCGCAGGTCGTCCAGGTAGTCGCGCGCAATATCAACGCTGCATTCGACGCCCAGCATCGGGTAGTGTTGGGCCAGCCATTGGGCAGCGCACAGCCGGCCCAGGTCGCGCAAGCCGTGGATCAGGCCGGCATCGGTCGAGGCCTTGGTCGAGGCGCTGTAGGCGTCCAGCACGTCACCGCCATCGATGCGGTGCATCAGCACGTCCTTGTACTGCGACGCTTCGAGCTTGCCTTCGGCCAGCAGGCGTTTGACGAAATCGATGGCGCGCATCTCGGCGACCAGCCCCGCATTGAAGGTGATTTCATTCACCCGGTCGGCAATTTCGCCCGGCTGGGTTGGCAGCTTTTCGCGCCGGATCGGGTTGATCTGGACCAGCATGATGTCGCGGCTCTGGCATTCGTAGAGCAGCGGGTGCAGCGCCGGGTTGCCGGTGTAGCCGCCGTCCCAGAAATGATCGCCCTCAATCTCGACCGCCCGGAACACCATGGGCAGGCAGGCCGACGCCATGACCGCGTCGGCCGTCAGGCGCTGGCCTGAAAACACCTCGGCCTTGCCGGTGCTGACGCGCGTGGCCACGACGAACACCTTGGGCGTCGCCGGGAAAGGGTGCGCCGCCAGCCGCTCGAAATCGACCTGAGAGGCCAGAAAATCCTTCAGCGGGTTGATGTCAAACGGGTTGCTCTGGTAAGGCGACAGGCTGCCCGACCAGTAGCGGGTGAGTTCATCGGTCCAGCGCGAAGCCGACCAGATGCCGCCGCCCAGCTGGCCCAGCAGCACGTTGAACGGTGCGCGCTGCCACAGCGACAGCGACTTCGACAACGAAGACGACACGGCGCTCAGGTCAACAATACCGTTCCAGAACGTCGCCAGCGCCTGCCGCGCCGCTTCATAGCGCGCGAGCCGGGACTGGCCGGGGGCGCTGACCAGCCCATGCGCCAGCACCACGGCGTTCATCGCGCCGGCGCTGGTGCCGCTGATGCCTTCGATGTCAATGCGGCCATCTTCCAGCAGCGCGTCCAGCACGCCCCAGGTGAAAGCGCCGTGCGAGCCGCCGCCCTGCAGTGCGAGGTTGACCAGGCGGTGGCCATTGGCCGAAGGAGGAGTGGAAGCGTTGCTGGAAGTCGTCATCGGTCGAGGGTACCAAACCCCGTGGTGAAAGGCATTGCTGGGTCAAGGCATCTTGAATAAGCCGTGGTGGTGTAAGTGACGCTCGCTTACCACAGGGCTTGCATGACAATCGCCTGTCGCGATTCCCACGCAACCGGACCGACCTGCACAAGGTGGCACCACCTGTGCCGGTCGCTACGCAGCGCGCTCGAAGCGCTTCGCCTTTTCCGTTGTCATTGCGGACTCGATCCGCAATCCATGACCCGGTGGGTGGCAGAGATGGATCCCGGGTCAAGCCCGGGATGACAGGGATGACAGGGATGGGGTGCCAGGCAAGCCACGAGGGCAGGCAATGACTCGGACTTGCGTCATTGCACACCCACCTAAAAGCGACTTGTACGATACAATTTTTTAACCAAAACAGGCATTTCCGTTTGTCCTGCATGCTTCTTTAGCTATAAAAACAATAGTGAACCCGATGAAATACCTTGCCGGCTATCCTGAACACCTGACCACGCAGGTCCAGCTGCTGATGGACCAGGGCCGCCTGGGCGCCACGCTGCTGTCCCGCTACCCCCAGGCCCATCCGGTGCGCACCGACAAGGCGCTGTATGACTATGTCATGGTGCTGAAGAATGAGTTTTTGCGCAATTCGGAGCCATTGAACAAGGTGATGTTCGACAGCAAGCTGCAAATCATCACCCACGCACTGGGCACGCACACGACGATTTCACGGGTGCAGGGCAACAAGCTCAAATCCAAACGCGAAATCCGGGTGGCGTCGCTGTTCAAGGAGGTGCCGGATGAGTTTTTACGGATGATTGCCGTGCATGAACTGGCGCATATCAAGGAAAAAGCGCACGACAAGGCGTTTTACAAACTCTGCACCTACATGGAGCCGCAATACCACCAGTACGAGTTCGACCTGCGCGTGTACCTAACCCATATCGACGCAGCGGGCAAGCTGGAATGGCCGGGCGCGTAGCCTGAACGGGCCAATCCGGCATGTCAGGGAATCAGGCCCAGCGCATGCATGTAGGCCGGATGCACCATCAGTTCATCCCACTCCAGCGCGGGCGTTTGCGGCAGCAGCGCCTCGCGGCGCAACTCGCTGGCTTCGAGCGCTTCCCAGCGGCCTTTAAGCAGCGCCTCGGCCATGCCATCGAGCAGTTCATCGACCGGCTTGCCCTCGCCCACCGACTGGTTGCACAGCAGCACCATGTCGCAGCCGGCGTTCAGCGCGGCAATGGCGGCCTCGGTGTAGCTCACTTCCACGCCGTCGATCAGCCGGGCGCCGGCCATGCTCAGGTCGTCGCTGAAGACCGCGCCGCCAAAGCCGAGCTGGCTGCGCAGGATGAAGTTCAGCCATTGGCTGGAAAAGCCGGCGGGCCGGGCATCGACCTTGGGGTAGATCACATGCGCCGGCATGACGCTGGACAGCGTGGTGTTGAGCCACTCGTAAGGCGCGGCGTCGTCTTTCAAAATGGCGTTGAGCGTGCGCGTGTCCACCGGAATGTCGGTGTGCGAGTCGGCCTTGACGAAGCCGTGGCCGGGAAAATGCTTGCCGCAATTGGCCATGCCGCTTTGCAGCAGGCCGTGCATCAGGCCCTTGGCCAGCAGGCTGACCACGCGCGGGTCGCGGCCAAAGGCACGGTCGCCAATGATGCCGCTTTCACCCCAGTCCAGATCGAGTACCGGCGTGAAGCTGAAATCAACGCCACAGGCCCGCAATTCGGCCCCGAGCACATAGCCGCAGGCGGTGGCGGCATTGGTGGCGGCCAGCTGGTCCTTGACCCACTGCGCGCCCAGGGCACGCATCGGCGGCAGGTGCGTCAGGCCGTCGGTGCGAAAGCGCTGCACCCGGCCGCCTTCGTGGTCCACGCAGACCAGCAGGTCGTCGCGCAGGGCCTTGATCTCGGCGCACAGCCTGCCGAGCTGCTGGCGGTCTTTCCAGTTGCGGGCAAACAAAAGGATGCCGCCGGTCAGCGGATGCCGGAGGCGGCGGCGGTC
>JBBSRS010000365.1:0-3393 GCA_038242795.1 Burkholderiales bacterium | reverse complement strand
TGCTGGCGGTAGAGGGCGGCAAATGCGGTCAAAGCGGCGGTCTGGTGGGGCGTGAGCGGCGTCCAGCCCGATTCGGGGCTGTCGGCAATGGCCAGCAGCACGCGGCGCGCTTCGGCCCAGGCCACTTCCATGGCGCGGTGATCCTGGAGCAGGCGTGCCACCAGCGCGTGCAGCGCCGCATCCGGCCCGCTGAGCAGCGCAGGAAACACATGCAGCTCTTCGTCCTGGTGGTGCAGCGGCGCGGCGATGTCGAAGTAGCGCATCACGTCGCGGGCAGCCTGGCGGGCGGACGCGTCGCAGCCCTGGTCCAGCAGGTGCTGCTGCAGCCGGGCCTGCAGTTTGAGCATGCGCTCGACACGCTCGTGGCAGGTGGCGAGCATCTCGAACGGGGCTTCAAAGCCTGCCGCCGGCGCGCTGTGGCCGGGCAGCATCACCGGGCGCCCGCCTGCCGGCTGGAAAGGGACAGGGCTGCGCATGCCAGGCCCCTCAGCCGATCTGGACCGTGTGGCCCTGCGGATCGAACGGAATGTAGGCGCCGTGTTTGCCCTGCTTGATGGCCTCGACCATGCGCTGCAGCGGTGCCTCGGCGTCTTCGCTGGTCGGCGCGCGGTTCACGGTGCCGGACATGGCGGCGGCAAACACGATGCCCCAGGGCTGGGGCCCGAACTGGATGGACTCCTCGACCAGCGTGGCAAACGACGCCAGCTCGTCGGGACGCTTGTCCACGCACATCAACGGCACCAGCGCACCGCCCTGCCCGGCTTCGAAGCGCTCGCGCTGTGCGGGCGTGGCGTCGTCGGGCAGTTCAACGCCGGCAAAGACAAACAGCAGGCGCTGCGGCTCGGGCTGGCTGCGGGCGGCCTGCAAAAGATCGTCAAAACTCGAAATGGTCATGGAAGGCGTCCCGTCATAAATTAAAAACAAATCAAGTGGTGCCCTGTCGATTAGAAGCCTGAAGCCTCTTTCGCGTCAGGCAAAAGGCTACTCGTGAAGTCGGCGGGCGCAGGCCGCAGGCGGGTTTTCTTGCGCGACTGCACCGTGCCAACGTTGACAAAACACAGCGCCTGTTCGCCCGGCGCCAAACCGAAAAGTTCGCGCAGCCCGGCGGATTTGAGCGCCTTGCCGCTGGTCAGCGCCGAGCCAAACCCCAGCGCCGTCGCCATCAACAGCATGTTTTGCACCGCGCAGCCGGCAGACACGATGCGCTCGGCCAGGTCAATGTCCGGGTCGCCGCGCTCGCCGTCGACCACCACTAGCATCAGCAGCGGCGAACGGTGCGCTTTGTCTTGCGCCTGCGCGACCTGCGCGGACGTGGCTGCGGCATCGCGTTCGGTCAGCGCTGCGCCAAAAACATCGGCCAGCCGGCTTCGCTCGTCCCGGGGCACGCGCACAAAACGCCAGGGCAGGAGCTGGCCATGGTCGGGTGCGGTGGAAGCAGCGTTCAGGATCAGGTCCAGCTGCGCCGCATCGGGGCCGGGCGACTCCAGCCGCTTGGGCAAAATGGTCTGGCGCGACTGCATCAGGGCCGCCGCCATCGCCGCCAGGTCGTTGTCGGCCCGCAGAGGGAGAGGCAGACCTGGACTGAAACTCATCCGCACGTGCCCAGGTGGCCGCACTGGGTGCAGTAGTCGCAGCCGTCCTTGCGGATCACCGCGTGGGCGCCGCATTCGCTGCATTTCTTGCCGGCCATCACCGGGGGCGCCAGGCTGGCGGCAACCTGCGCCGGCTCGGCAGGCGCCAGGCTGGCCGCCGAGAAGGCAGCGCGGCGGGCGATGATGTTCTGCACCGCATAGGCAATCGCCGCCACCTCGGAGTCGTGCCACAGCGGCACGCGCGTGCCGTCGGCTTTTTCGTAGGTACCCAGCCGCACCGGGCCCCGGTCCCAGGCGACCTGGCGCATGTCGCTGAGCGCGCGCTCCAGGAAACCGCCGCGCGCCGCCAGCGACAGCATGCGCATGCTCGACGTGATCCATTGCTGCGACTCGCCGCTTTGGCCCACCGGCATGAAGAACTCAATGGCGCGGTCGACCATGCCTGCCCCGGTGGCGGCGGGCACCGGCAGGAAAGACACCACGATGTACAGCGTCTTGTGGCCTTCCTGCGTCCAGTATTCGACCTTTTCGGCCACGGCAGACAGCGCGCCCTTGGGCCGGCTTTCGATCACCGTGCGCATCGGGTCCACCGGCGCGGCGGCGGCTGCAGCGGGCATCGCCTCGGGGCTGGCATGCACTTCCAGCACCGAGCCCAGGATGGCATTGGGACGGTAGGTCGCCAGGCCCTTGAGCCCGGCGCGCCAGGCCTGGTGGTACAGGCTCTTGAAGTCGTCGTAGGCGCAGTCGGCCGGCACGTTCACGGTCTTGGAAATCGCCGTGTCGATGAAGGGCTGCACCGCCTGCATCATGGCGATGTGGCTGGTCGCCGACATCTCCAGCGCCGAGACGAAATAGTCGGGCAGCCGGTTGACGTCGCCGCCGAGTTCGCGGTACAGCCGCCAGGCGTGGTCCTCGACCGCGTATTCGGTGGTGCTGCCGTCGGACTCGCGCTTCTTGCGTTTGTACATCCACGAAAACGCCGGCTCGATGCCGTTGGAGGCGTTGTCGGCAAACGCCAGGCTGACCGTGCCGGTCGGCGCAATCGACAGCAGGTGGCTGTTGCGGATGCCGCCGGCGCGGATCACCTGCTGCAGTTCTGCGGGCAGCCGGCTGGCAAAGGTGCCCGGTGCCAGGTAACCCTCGGCGTCAAATTTCGGGAATGCACCTTTTTCCGCCGCCAGCGCCACCGATGCGGCATACGCGGCATCACGCAGCCGCTCGGCGATGCGGGCGGCCATGTCGCGGCCTTCCGGCGCGTCGTAGCGCAGGCGCAGCATCGTCAGCGCATTGCCCAGGCCGGTGAAGCCGACGCCGATGCGGCGCTTGGCGCTGGATTCGGCCTGCTGCTGCGGCAGCGGCCAGAAGGTGACTTCCAGCACGTTGTCAAGCGCCCGAACCTGCGTGGCGACCGAGGCTTCGAACGCCTCGAAGTCAAATTCGGGCTCGCCATCAAAGCCAAACGGATGGCGCACAAAGCGCGTCAGGATGATGGGGCCAAGGTCACAGCAGCCGTAGGGCGGAAGGGGTTGCTCGCCGCACGGATTCGTCGCCGCAATCGACTCGCAGTAACGCAGGTTGTTGTCGGTGTTGATGTTGTCCAGAAACAAGATGCCCGGTTCGGCAAAGTCATAGGCTGACGTCATCACCGTGTCCCACAGTTCGCGCGCGGCCACGGTCTGGTACACCCACAGGCCGTCGGCGCGCTGGAAGGCGCCTTTGGCGATCAGGCCGGCACCGGGCTTGGCCTTGTGCACCAGTTCCCATGGCTGGTCGTCGTTCAGCGCCTGCATGAAGCCGTCCG